>DASTFH010000001.1:0-62155 GCA_035708725.1 Gemmatimonadales bacterium
GCTCGTGCGCGACGGCCGCATCGCGGCCGTGGGCCGGGATGTCACGGTGCCCGCCGGCGCCACTGTCATTGACGGACATGGAAAGGTCGTTACGCCCGGGCTGGTCAACTCGTACACGACGATCGGCATTGTGGAAATCGAGGCGGTGGACGAGACCAACGATGCGGCGAGCGGGAACGACCAGATCACGGCCGCGTTCGACGTCCGCTACGGCCTCAATCCGTTCTCCACCCTGATTCCAATCGAGCGTGATGGCGGTGTCACGAGTGCGGTCGTCGCGCCAGGCGCCCGGGCGTCGATCATCGCCGGCATGGGCGCTTTCATTCACCTGGCCGGTGGCACGGCGGACTCGATGATCGATCGCAGTCCCGTCGCGATGTTCGGCATTCTCAACGAGCGCGCAGCCCAACGCACCGGCGGCGCTCGTGGCACGGCAGTGCTCCGCCTGCGCGAGCTGCTCGAGGACGTAAGGGTCTACGCCGCCAACCCGCCCGCCTACGAAAGCCGCGACCGTCGCGACCTGAGCATGTCGCGGCTCGACCTCGAGGCCATGGTCCCGGTGGTGCAGGGGCGCCTGCCGCTGGTCCTCGCCGTGGATCGCGCACCCGACATCCTGAACGCCCTGGCGCTCGCGAAGGAATTCCAGCTCCGCCTCGTGCTCGCCGGCGCGGCCGAGGGTTGGCGCGTGGCTGACGCGATCCGTGCCGGCGGCGTGCCGGTCATCCTGAACCCGCTGACGGATATCCCGGGCTACGACAACCTGGCAGCCACGCTCGAGAACGCGGCTCGGCTCCAGAAGGCGGGTGTGATGGTTGCCTTTGCCACGTTTGACGCGCACAATGCGCGGAATCTCCGGTTTCTCGCCGGCAATGCGGTGGCCAACGGGATGCCGTATGACGCGGCCCTTGCCGCGATCACCTCTGCGCCGGCGCGCATCTGGGGCGTCGACTCGCTCGCCGGCGCGCTCACGCCTGGGCGACGTGCCGACCTCGTGGTCTGGTCGGGCGATCCGTTTGAACTTCTGACCCGGGCAGAGCACGTTTTCATCCGCGGCCGGGACATGCCGCCTGACAATCGCCAGCTCGAGCTGCTCGCCCGCTACCGGACGCTCAGCGACAGCATGCCGGCGCAGTACAGGAAATAGGGCCTCAGGCACAGGTCACCGGTCACAAGTCGCAGCCTTGCGACCGGTGACCTGTGACTCGCAGCCCTCGCCTGCAACATCCGGCGCCAGCTTCCCGTACATCTCTGGATGCCCCGCGTTCTGGCGGGGCCGGGCTCACCCATAGAGGATCTGCTCTGATGCATTCGCGCGTACGGTTTGCCCTGGCCACGCTGACGCTGGCCGCCCTGGTTCCCACCCTCGCAATTGCCCAGCAGAAAGCCACCTTCGCCAGCCGTCAGGACGCCCTCAGGGCCGGCCGCTCCCTCTCCGGCGGTTCCGGGCCGCGGGGCGTCACCTGGATTGATGGCGGCAACCGGTATTCCTATACGACGCGAGGGGATGGCGGGGAGGTGATCCGCAGCTTTGATCCTGCTTCAGGCAAGGATGCGGAGCTCTTCAGCGCCGCGGGGTTGAACTTTCCCGGCACCGACAGCGCGTTCAACTACGTCGCGTTCCAGTGGGCACAGGACTCCAAGCACCTCGTTTTCCAGACCAATTTCCAGCGGCTGTATCGCCGCTCCGGTACCTCGGACTTCTACGTCTACACGCTTGCCGACCGGCACCTGCAACTGGCGGCCAAGGGTGCCCGGACCGGCGAGCTGTCGCCCGACGGGGCCCGGCTGGGGTATGAGCGGGACGGCGACATGTACGTGGCGGACCTGTCGACCGGCAAGGAAGTGCGCCTGACGCACGATGCCACCGACCTGGTCCACAACGGGCGTTTCGACTGGGTGTACGAGGAAGAGTTCGGCCTCGCGCAGGCCTGGAAGTGGTCACCGGACAGCCGCAACATTGCCTACTGGCAGCTCGATGAAGGCCCTGAACCGGTGGACCAGTTCACCGACTTCTCCGGCGTACACCCCGACTGGGACAAGATCCGCATTCCCCAGCCCGGCGACAGCAACGCGCACGTCCGGATCGGGGTGGTCAACGTGGCCACCGGCCGGCAGACCTGGCTCGAGCCGGGCGCGGAGGGCGGGGAATACATTCCGCGCATCTACTGGACGAGTGAGCCCGACACCCTGGCCGTGGTGACGCTCAATCGGTCGCAGAACGAGATGAAGCTCTTCTTCTTTGACATCCACACCGGCGGCAAGCGACTGGTGATGAGCGAGACATCGCCGGCGTGGGTGGATGTCTATGACTTCTATGCCGGCGTGCAGGACATGATGACCTTCCCGGCCGGAAGCCGGGAATTCTTCTGGATCTCCGATCGCGACGGCTGGCAGCATCTCTATCGCTACGATTATTCGGGGCGGATGGTCAAGCAGGTGACCAGCGGCAACTGGAGCGTAACGCGCGTGGAGGGGACCGACCCGGCGCGGAAGCTCGTCTACTTCACCTCGACCCAGGCCTCGCCGCTGGAGCGGCAACTCTACTCGGTGCGCTATGACGGCAGCCGGCTCACCCGGCTCACCCAGGCCACCGGCACGCACCGCATCGACATGTCGCCGAATGCGCGCTTCTACATCGATAGCTGGTCGTCGGTGAGCCAGCCGCGCCAGGTCGAGCTCTGGGCCACGGGCGGCAAGATGCTGAAGAAGCTCGAGGCCAACGAAGGCGTGACCGAATGGCTCAAGACCCACGCCTATTCGCCGACGGAGCTCTTCAGCTTCACCACCTCCGACGGCCAGAAGCTCGATGGGTCGATCGTCAAGCCCTATCCGTTCGACAGCACCCGTCGCTATCCCGTCGTCTTCGCGATCTACGGCGGTCCCGGTTCACAGGCCGTCTACAACATGTTCGGCAGCAGCGGCTGGGAGCAGTGGCTGGCACAGGAAGGCTACATCATCGTGGACCTCAACAATCGGGGCTCCAACAACTACGGCAGCAAGTTCATGAAGATCGTCCATGAAAACCTGGGCAAGTGGGAGAGCCATGACTTCGCCGAGGCGGCGCGATATCTCTCGACCCTGCCCTACGTGGACAGCGCGCATATCGCCATCATGGGTGGGAGCTATGGCGGGTACTCGACCGTGTTCACGATGGAGTCGTACCCCGAGATCTTCAAGGTCGGCGTGGCCAATTCCGCGGTGGCCGACTGGCGCCTCTATGACAACATCTATACCGAGCGCTACATGAATACGCCCGCCCTCAATGAGGACGGGTACAACACCAGCTCGGCGGTGAAGAACGCCGCCAGGCTCACCGGCCGGCTGCTCCTGATCCACTCGATGATGGATGACAACGTCCATCCCCAGAACACCATGCAGCTGCTCACCGCGCTGACCGACGCGGGCCATGACGTGGACACGCGGATCTATCCGCCGGGCCGCCACGGGGCCGCGTACAACGGCCAGAGCAGCATGCTCATCCAGCAGGTCACTGACGAGTTCCTGGCCCGTCACCTGAAGTCCGGCATGGTCGCCGGCGCGGCGCTGCCCTGATCCGGGCACGCCAGACTCACTTCGTTCGAGGAGACCCTTGATGCAAGCCCGTTTGCTCACGGCACTCATCGCCGCCTCAGCCCTGCTGGGCTGCGCCCGGACGCCCGCCTCCAGTGCGGTGTCCCAGCCGGCAGCGGTGGCCGCCGGCCCCGATGGCGTGGTGCCGTTGCCGGAAGTCACGCTGCCCCGTACCCACGAGCCCCGGCCGACGTCTGCGGCCATCAGCGCCAAGGACTTGATGACCCGGCTGTATATCTACGCCGATGACTCGATGCAGGGCCGCGAAGCCGGTACGATTGGCAACGTCAAGGCGACGAACTACATCGCGAGTGAAATCGCCAGGATCGGCCTGGAGCCGGCCGGTGAGAACGGCACGTACTTCCAGACCGTGCCCGTGGCGAATCGCAGCCTGGATCCCGCTTCGTCAGTTGCGGTGGATGGGACGGCACTCGAGCTGTACAAGGACTGGATACCCACCAGCGGGGGCAATGCCGAGCTCGCGTCGGTTCCGGTCATCTACGGCGGCGTGCTGAACGACTCCGCGACCCTGGTGAGCGCCGAGCAGGCCCGGGGCAAGCTGGTCGTGCTCACGGTGAACGGCGGACTGACGTCGCTGAACCAGCTACGGCGACTGCCGCCCGCGCTCGAAGGTGCCGCTGGCCTGGCCGTCGCAGTGCTCGATGAGTATCCGCCCGCGGCGCTCAACCGGTTCAAGCAGCCGAGAATGTTCCTGAACGACAACCCGGTCGAGCGGTCGAGTGGCCAGGTGATCATGCTGGTCAGCAACCACGCGGGTGAGGCACTTCTCGGCACGCCGCTGTCGGCTGCCGCTCCGGGAACGCCTGGCGCTTCAGCGCATGTGTCCATCAAGCACATGACGGAGCCGGTCAAGGACCCGGCGCGCAATGTGGTCGGCATCATCCGGGGCAGTGACCCGGCGCTGCGTGGCGAGTATGTCGCCGTGGGCGCACACAACGATCACATCGGGTTCAACAACCGACCGGTGGACCACGACTCGATCCGGATCTGGAATCACACGGTCCGTCCCGAGGGCGCCGACGACGGCGGCAAGCAGGCGTCGCCCGAGCAGCAGGCGCGGGTCAACCAGGAGCTGGCCGCCTTTCGTGCTGCCCATCCCGGATCGCAGCGGCTCGACTCCATCAGCAACGGCGCCGATGATGACGGTTCAGGGACCGTGACCGTGCTGGAGCTGGCCCAGAAGATCGCCGCCATGAAGACGAAGCCGAAGCGCTCGATCCTGTTCGTCTGGCACGTGGGCGAGGAGAAGGGGCTCTGGGGCTCGCACTACTTCACCGACCATCCGACCGTGCCGCGCGATTCCATTGTGGCGCAGCTCAACATGGACATGGTCGGCCGGGGCGACGCCTACGATGAGACCGGCCGCACCAAGGACGGAACGCCCATCCACGGCAATCCGAACTACCTGCAGCTGGTGGGCTCTCGGCGGCTGTCCACCGAGCTGGGCGACATGGTGGAAACCGTGAATCGGGAGGGCGGCCACAACATGGACCTCGATTACTCCATCGACGCCGATGGCCACCCGTCGCGGATCTACTGCCGCAGCGATCATTACGAATACGCGCGCTACGGCATCCCGATCGTGTTTTTCACGACCGGATTGCATTCGGACTATCACCAGGTCACTGACGAGCCGCAGTACATCGACTACGACCACATGGCGCGCGTGGCCAACTTCCTCGAGGACCTGGCCGTGCAGGTGGCCGACATGGATCACCGGCCGGTGGTTGACAAGCCGAAGCCGGATCCGAACGGTCGTTGCGTGCAGTGATCAACTGGGCGCCACTTCATCCGCAGGTAGTGCACTTCGTCGTGGCCCTTGGCCTCGTCGGCATCGTGCTGCGACTGATTTCACTCACGGGGCGGGCCAGGTGGACCCGTCCCGCGGGGGCGGTGCTGCTGATTCTGGCCGCGGTCTCCAGTGTTGTCGCGGTCAAGTCCGGCACCGCCGCCCACGGACCGGTGGAGCGGATCCCCGGTGCCCGTGAGGCCGTCGAGCAGCATGAGGAGGCCGGCACGACGACGCGCAACATCTTTCTCGTCGTCGGTGTGCTGGAGGTCGCCGGGCTGGCCCTGGTGTCGCGCGAAAAGGCGCAACGCTGGTTTCTCCTGGCTTCGGCAGTGGCGGGGGTGGTCGCCTGTGCTGAACTCTATGAGGCGGCCGACGAAGGCGGCGAGCTGGTGTACGCGTACGGCGGCGGGCCCGGGTTGCGCTCGGGCGACCCGGCTGATGTCCAGCGGCTTCTCGTTGCCGGGCTCTATGCGCAGGCCGCCGCCGCTCGTGACTCGGGCAGGCTCGAGGAGGCAGCGCGCCTCACTGATGAACTGGTGCGCCAGCGGCCCGATGATCCAGCCGTCACGCTCCTGGCAGTTCAATCGCTGATCCGTGATCGTCACGATCCTGCCGCTGCCCTGGCCGCACTCGACACGCTGAAGCAACCCGAGGGCAATCGCCGCTGGGAGCAGCAGGTAGGGCTGCTTCGTAGCGAGGCTCTGACGGCCGCCGGCCAGCCCGACTCCGCGCGGACGGTATTGACGGCGCTCCTGCGGAAGTACCCTGACAGTCGAGGGGTGCAGCGGGCGCTGGAGCAGGTCGACAGTCAACGGTCGACGGTTAACGGTCGACCGTAGGCCGTTGACCGGCAGCCATCATGCACCCACCGTGCCACCACAACGGCACGACTTTTGACAGCACCCGGCCTTCCGCATTAGCTTCGGGAACATGCAATCGCATGGTCCATCGCCGGCAGGCGCCGGTCATTTTCCCATTCCAACGCCGATCGCCGCAGCGACGCTGGCCGACGAGCCGGCGCCGGTCTCCGTCAAGGGGTGTCCATGAGCACAAGCGCTTCCGCGACCAAGTACATCTTCGTGACGGGTGGGGTGGTTTCCTCACTCGGCAAGGGCATCGCGGCGGCGTCGCTGGGCCGGTTGCTGGTGGAGCGCGGGCTCAGCGTGACCATGCAGAAATTCGACCCCTACATCAATGTCGACCCGGGCACCATGTCGCCGTTCCAGCACGGCGAGGTATTCGTCACCGACGATGGCGCCGAGACGGACCTCGACCTCGGTCACTACGAGCGGTTCATCGATCGCTCCCTTTCCCAGCAGAACAACGTCACCACCGGCCGCATCTACCAGAACGTGATCAACAAGGAGCGGCGCGGCGAGTACCTTGGCTCCACGGTACAGGTCATTCCGCACATCACGGACGAGATCAAGTCCGCCATCCGGCGCACCGCCCCGGGGCATGACGTGGTCATCACCGAGATTGGCGGCACGGTGGGTGACATCGAGTCGCTCCCCTTCCTGGAAGCCATCCGGCAATTTCGCCAGGAAGTGGGCCGGGACAACGCGCTCTTCATGCACCTGACGCTGGTGCCCTTCATCGCGGCCGCGGGCGAGGTGAAGACCAAGCCGACCCAGCATAGCGTGCGCGAGTTGATGCAGATCGGGATCCAGCCGGACATCCTGGTGTGCCGGAGTGAGCAGGCGCTCTCCGCCGACATCCGGCGCAAGATCGCGCTCTTCTGCAACGTGGACTTTTCCTGCGTCATCGAAAGCCCGGACGTGGCATCCATCTACGAGATTCCCCTCCGCTTTCACGACCAGCGGCTCGACTCGGTGGTCTGCGAGCGGCTGCGCCTGGAGACGCCCGAGCCGAACCTCGAGCCATGGGCGGCGATGGTTGAGCGGGTCCTGCGGCCCTCGCGCGAAGTCCGCATCGCGGTGGTGGGCAAGTACACCGACCTCCACGACGCGTACAAGTCGGTGCAGGAGGCGCTCATTCACGGCGGCATCGCGCACGACACGCGGGTGCGCATCGAGTGGGTGGCGAGCGATCGCTTCGCCGACCAGGCGGCGGCCGGCGAGGTCCTCGGCGGTTTTGATGGGTTGCTGGTGCCCGGCGGCTTCGGCGAGCGCGGCGTCGAGGGAATGATCGAGGCCATCCGCTGGGCGCGGGAGCACGAACTGCCATTCTTCGGCATCTGTCTCGGGTTGCAGGTGGCCATCATCGAATTTGCCCGGAACGTCTGCGGCCTGGCGGACGTGAACAGCACCGAATTCGAGCCGGACTGCGAGACGCCGGTGATCGCACTGATGGCGTCGCAGCGGGAAGTCTCGTCCATGGGCGGGACCATGCGGCTGGGCGCGTATGCCGCTCGACTCCGGCCCGGCTCGAAGGTGGCCCAGGCCTATGGCTCCAATGAGATCAGTGAACGGCATCGCCACCGCTGGGAGGTGAGCAACGCCTATCGCGACGTGCTCGCCGAGTTCGGGCTCCGCCTCTCGGGCCAGTCGCCGGACGGCGGGCTGGTCGAGGTAATCGAGCTGCCGGACCATCCCTGGTTCCTCGGATGTCAGTTCCATCCGGAGCTCAAGTCCCGGCCCACGCGCCCGCACCCGCTCTTCGCGGCGTTCATTGGCGCGGCGCTGGAGCGGCGGGCCGCGCGCGGTCGAGTGCCGGGCCGGGTGGAACTCGCGAGCACCACGCCCTGATGCGCGGCGTCGCCTTCCTGCTGGCATCGTTGCTCGTTGCCGCGTGTTCAGGCGAGTCCACCACGCCCACGGGCGCGTTCGCCGAGGCCGACAGTGCGGACATGCGGATGCTCGGCTTCGACTACAACGTCTCCCGCAACGGGATTCGTCGCAGCCGGCTGGAAGCGGACACGGCGTACTTCTACGACGCGCACCAGACCAGTGTCCTGCGGCACGTGCGCGCCACGTTCTTCAATGACGCTGGCGCGCCCAAGGCCACGCTGACCGCCGACCGGATGAACTACAACCTCCGCGACGGCTCCATGCGGGCCGAGGGCAACGTGATGCTGGTGGGGCCGGCCGGTGAGCGCCTCACGACCTCGGTGCTGGTCTTCGACGTGAACCGGAACACGCTCTCGAGCGACAAGCCCTTCGTTCTCCTGCGCGGAGGCGAGCGCCTCGAAGGATCGGGCTTTGACGCGGACGCTGATTTCTCGCGCTTCCAGGCCAGCCGCCTGCGCGGCGTGACCGCGGATACCGCGCTGAGCCAGTGATGGGACGGCACGCGCTGCTGGCCTGTCTGGTGCTGGGCGCCGCTGCGCCGGCTTCGGCACAGCGCCCCGAGCGCTGCCGCATCCAGTTCTCGACGTCAGGCTCGGGCGGCTTCGTCTCGAGCCCGTCAGGCGAGACTCGCTGGGCCAGCGGCGGTGTTCGTCTCGGCTGCGTCGGCCAGCGCGTCAGCGTCACCACCGATAGTGCGATTGTTCATCCGGGTGGTGACGTGGATTTCGTGGGCCGGGTGCGCTACAGCGATACGACCGTGACCATCGCCGCCACACGGGCCACCTTCCGGCGAGCCACCGAGACGTGGGAAGCGCGGGGCAACGTGGCCATCCGGAACCTGGAGACGGGGTCGACCGTGCGCGGACCGGCGGTGGATTACCTGCGCGCCGCGGCCGGGGTGCGTGACAGCACGGAAGTCTACGCCACGGGGCGGCCGCAGGTGGACTACTTCGACGCTGATACGACCTCCGCCGGCGCCGCCCGCGAGCCCTACAAGATCGTGGCCGACCGGCTTCGCTCGCGGGGCAAGTCGCTCGTCTGGGCTGGCGGTCGTGTCACGGTCGATCGCAGCGACCTCGCCGCGCGCGGCGACTCGATGCGTCTCGACACCGGCACTCGCGACGACGGGTCGCTCGTCGGCGGAAGGCCCGAATTCCGCGGCCTCGGCGCCGACAGCTTCCTGGTGCGGGGCGCCCGGATCGACTTCACGCTCGAAAACCGTGCCGTGTCAGGCGTGCTGGCACAGGTCGATGCGCATGTGGAGCGCAAGGACTGGAAACTTGATGCCGACACGATCGCCCTGGCCGTGCATGATCGCGCCGTGCAGCAGATCAACGCATGGGGCACGCAGGCCACTGGCGCCTCGAGCCGCTATGCCCTGCGCGGCGACTCGATGGTCATCGAGACGCCAGGACAGCAACTCCGGAAGCTCCAGGCGTTCGGCAATGGCTGGGTTGCCGGCGCCGTCGATTCGACGACGGGCGAACGAAGCTGGCTTGCCGGAGACACCGTCGTCGCCCTGTTCCAGGCGGCGGACTCGGCCGACACGGCGGCCACCCGGCTCGCACGACTCGAAGCGCATGTGGAGGCGCGCTCGTACCAGCAGGTGGCGCCCGACAAGCCCGGCGAGAAGGCAGGCTTGTCATATGTCCGGGCCAGCGACATTCTGATTTTCATGAAGCCCCAGGGCAGTGAAGAAGTGCAACGGGTCGAAGCTCGCGGTGCGGTGCAAGGGGTCCAGCTCGATCCCTCGGATGGCGGATGACCGAGCCCTGGCTCGGCGCGGTCAGCCGGCGTGATCCGTCGGTCCCGCTCACGCTGGCTGCGATCGTTCGCGGCTCGGGACCGCACGGTGCATTGTCGCTTGCCGACCTGCTCATTGCCTACCGGGAAACGTTTCTGCTGTGCTACCGGGACGTGGCGCACGGCGCGGAACCCGAGCTCTCCAGTGATGAGATCCGTGAGCACCTGATCGGGTCGCTCCTGCCACGGCTCGCGGGAGAAGGGTGGATCGACGACACCGTGGCCATTGGCTGGGACGCCATCCAGGCGGTTGGCGAATGGTGGCCCGATGCGGTCAGCGACCGGACCCAGTCGTTCGAGTCACTGGTACGCATTGCGCGTGAAAGCCTGCGGGCCCCGAAGCGGCCGGTCGCCTCCGGTCCGGCCAGCGTGCTGGAGGGCAGGGAGCTCTCCAAGAGCTACCGCCATCGGCGTGTGGTGGATCACGTCGATGTGCGGGTCAGCCAGGGCGAGATTGTCGGGCTGCTCGGCCCCAACGGCGCGGGCAAGACCACGACCTTCTACCTCATCACGGGGCTGGTGCGGCCGGAGTCAGGGCAGGTGCTGCTCGACGGCCAGGACATCACCACCATGCCCATGTACCAGCGCGCCCGGCATGGGCTCGGCTACCTGGCGCAGGAGCCCTCGATCTTTCGCAGGATGACGGTGGAAGACAACATCCGCGCCATCCTGGAGGTGCGCGGGCTGCAACCGAAGGCGCGTGAACAGGAGCTGGAGCGGGTGCTCGACGAACTGTCCATTCGTCACTTGCGCCGGGCCAAGGCCTATTCGCTTTCGGGCGGCGAGCGCCGCCGGCTGGAGATCACGCGCGCGCTCGTGACCGAGCCCAAGTTCATGCTGCTCGATGAGCCGTTCGCCGGCGTGGATCCGATCGCCGTGCATGACATTCAGACGATCGTCGCGGGCCTCAGGCATCGCGGCATTGGCGTCCTCATTACGGACCATAACGTGGAACAGACGCTCGACATCGTGGATCGCGCCTACATCATGGTGGACGGAAAGGTCCAGGCCGCCGGGACGGTCCGGGATCTCGTCTACAATGACCGGGTGGCCCAGCGTTATCTCGGCCCAACACTCACGGCGCGCCTCCGCGCGCGGCTGGAGGCGGTGGCATGAGGACCGGGCTGCAGCAGACGGCGGGCCTGCGCCAGGAACTGCGGGTCAACCCGCGGCTCTACCAGGCCATGGACATGCTGTACATGCCCATGATGGACCTGCAACAGCACCTCAAGCAGGAGCTCCTCTCGAATCCCTTCCTGGAACTGCTGGAGCCGGAAGAAGAGGAGAACAATGAGGAGAAGCCTGCCGAGCAGGAGCGCGAGGCGCAGCAGAAGGAAGACGAGGTGGACTGGGAGGAGATCCTGCTCAACGGCTTCGAGGTAGGGGGCGCCAAGGAGCAGTTCGAGTCTACCGAGTATCTCGAGCCCGTCACGGTCGAGAGCCGTGACCTTGGTGACCACCTGCGCGACCAGCTCCAGATGCTCGAGCTCACGCCGCGCCAGCGGCTGCTGAGCGAGGAGTTCCTCGGCAACATCAGCGAGGACGGCTACCTCGCGGCGTCGCTGGAGGAGATCCACGGCTCCGTCAATCACCTGGTGGAGAGCCACTTCCAGGACCATGCCCGCGAGCAGGACGATTACGACGAGAATGAGCCCGTCGAGGTGCCCGCGGCCGCGCTCTACAGCATGGCGGAAGTCGAGGAAATGCTGACCATTGTTCAACGGCTCGACCCGCCTGGTGTCGGTGCGCGGGACCTGCAGGAATGCCTCGTGCTGCAGATGAAAGAACAGGAGGACACCGACTCCCTCACGTACCGCCTGGTGGCGGAAGCCTTTGCCGACCTGATCGCGCATCGCTGGAACGACCTCGCCAAGCGGTTCGGCGTGGAGCCGCAGGCGGTCCAGGCGGCCGCGGACGGGCTCGCCAAGTACGATCCCAAGCCGGGCCTCAAGTATTCCGACCGGGGCGAGAGCTACATCATCCCCGACCTGGTGGTCGAGAAGATCGACAGTCAGTACCGGGTCTTCCTCAACGACTCGGGCGTGCCTCGGCTCCGGCTCAGCCGCTCCTACCAGGAAATTGCCCGCGACAAGCGGAAGATGACGCCGGAAAACCGCGAATTCATCGCTTCCAAGATGAACAGCGCCAACTGGATGATCCAGGCCATCGAGCAGCGCCGCCAGACCATGCTCAAGGTCATGAACTTCATCGTGGACCGGCAGCGGGACTTCTTCGAGAAGGGGATCGAACACCTGAAGCCGCTCACCCTCCGCGAAGTTGCCGAGGTAATCAACATGCACGAGAGCACGGTCAGCCGTGTCACGAACGAAAAGTTCGTGCAGACGCCACGCGGCGTGCTCCCGCTCAAGTTCTTCTTCTCGAGCGCCCTGGCCACCGCCTCCGGCGAGGACGCGAGTGCTCGCTCGATCCGGGCCAAGCTGCAGAAGATGGTGGGCGAGGAAAACCAGGCTAAGCCGCTCACCGACCAGCAGATCGTGCACCTGTTCCAGGAGCAGGGCATCCAGATCGCCCGGCGCACCGTGGCCAAGTACCGGGACCAGCTTGGCATTCTCCCCGCCCGCATGCGGAAACGCGTATGAGCAACGCACCGGCGCGCCTGCCGGTGGACGTGAGCGTGCTGGTCCCGGCCAAGGATGAGGCCGAGAACCTTCCGGAGTTCGTGCGCCTTTGTGGCGAGGCGCTGGCGGCGGCCCAGTTCAGCTTCGAAGTCATCGTGGTGGACGACGGATCCCGCGACGGCAGCGCGACGGTGCTGCGCGCGCTCCAGCAGCAATATCCGTTTCTCCGCGTCGTTGCCCACCGGCGGCAGCGCGGCATCGCCGACGCGCTGCGCTCGGCGCAGGACGTGTCTCGCGGCGACATCTGTGTCTTCTATCCTGCTGATCTGCAGTACCTGCCGGAGGATATTCCTGCGCTGGTGAACCCCATCCTCAGCGGCGTCGCGGATATCGTTACCGGTACCAAGCAGGGCAAGTATGAGAAGGCGTTCGTCTCCCGCATCTACAACACGCTCTGCCGCTGGCTCTTTGGCGTCGGCGTGACGGACCTCAATTCGGTGAAGGCCTGGCGGCGGGAGGTCATGCAGGGCATTCCGCTGCGGCCCGATTGGCACCGCTTCATGGTGGTGATCGCGATGGCCGACGGCTACCGGCTGACCTCCCGACCGGTACCGTTGCATGCGAGGCGCGCCGGCGTCTCGAAGTTCAACTGGAAGCGAATCCCTATCGGTGTGCTGGACCTGCTCTCCGTCTGGTTCCAGCTTCGGTTCGGCCGCAAGCCGATGCTCTTCTTCGGATTGGCGGGCGCGGTCCTGTTCTTCGTCGGCCTCGTGGCCGGCCTCGTGGCGCTGGTGCTGCGATTCGGCTACGGCATCGGCTTCCGGCCGCTGCTCAACCTGGTGGAAACCATGGTCATCAGCGGCATCGCCCTGTTCGGATTCGGGTTTGTGGGTGAGATCGTTGCGGGCCAGCGGGAGGAGACGCGTGAGCTGCTGCGGCACCTGGCCAACGCAGCTCCGCCCGGGGACTCGCAGGACTGAGCGCCGTGCGGGTCACCTTCCTGACCCATAATTATCCGCGCCACGCCGGGGATCTCTCCGGCGCATTTCTATCCACGCTGGCGCACGCACTGGTGGCGCGGGGCGTCGAGGTGAGCGTCATCGCGCCCAGTGATCGGGGCCACGTCGGTGAACCGATGGACGGCCCCGTACCGGTGCGGCGGGTACGGTATGCCGGTGCACGCCACGAGACGCTGGCGTACGCGGGCAACATGGCCGACGCGGCCCGCACCGTGGCCGGCCTGCGCGCCCTTACGGCACTGCGCGCCGCGCTGCGTCGCGCCGCCGATGAAGCGATGGCTGCGGGTTCCGATCTCCTCCACGCGCACTGGTGGGTGCCCGCCGGGCTCTCCGTTCCCCGCGGCCGGCCCTTCGTCCTCACCAGCCACGGTACGGACGCCGCACTGCTTACCCGCTCCGCCCTCGCACGCCGGCTCGCCCGGCCGGTGTACCGGAAGGCCCGGCTCGTCACCGCCGTGTCAAGCGAAATGGCCCTCTGGATCCAGCGCGCCACGGGACGCTCACTCCCGCCTGGTCATATCCAGCCGATGCCGGCTGACACCACTCGTTACGGCTGGAGCGAGGGAGGCGATGGTGCGGTCGTCGTGGCCCGCCTCACGGCGCAGAAGCGGGTGGATCTGGCGATTCGGGCCATCGGGGTGCTGGCGACGCTCGGCGCTCGCCTGCCGCTCACGATCGTCGGCGATGGGCCGGAGCGGCCCGCGCTCGAGCGGCTCGCGATGGAACTTGGCGTGGGTGCCGACGTGCACTTTGCCGGCGCGGTTCCGACTACCGACGTTCCCGCCATTCTGCGCCGCGCCGATCTCATGTACTTTCCGGCCGTTGGAGAAGGGTTCGGGCTGGCGGCGGCCGAGGCCCTGATGAGCGGCGTGCCGGTCATCGCGTGCTGGGATGGGGGTGGCGTACTGGATATCGTGCCGGAAACCGGGGCGGGTCGGCGCGTCATTCCCTCGGCCGATGCGCTGGCCGATGCCACGCTCGACCTCCTCGCTGATGACCAGCGCGCATATCGCGCGCGCGAGGCGGGGCAGGCGTGGCGCACTCGCCTGCGGCCGGAGAGCGTCGCGGCGATCGTCGAGGGCTGGTATCACGAGGCGCTGGGTGTATAACCGGTGGCTCAGGCTGGCTGGCTGGATCCTGGGGCTCGTGGTGGCGGCATTTGCCGTTCGCACGTTGCTCCGCGAGTGGCATGCGCTCGTCACCCAGACCGTCACGTGGCATGTGAGGCCGCTGTACCTGGTCGCCGCGGTCCTGCTGGTGCTGGTCAACTACGCCATCCTGATACAGGCGTGGCGGATCATGCTCGCCGGCTGGCAGCAACGACTGCCCTTCGTGGCCAGCGTCCGCATCTGGGTGGTCTCGGGGCTGGGCAAGTACGTACCGGGCAAGGTGTGGGCGGTTGCCGGGATGGCGGTCATGGCACAGCGGGCCGGTGTGGCCGCATGGGCCGCGACCGCGTCCGCCGTGGTGCTGCAGGCGCTGTCCGTTGGCACCGGGGCCGCCATCGTCGGGCTCACCGGCAGCGCCAGGCTCGAGGCGGAGGCCCCATGGGCCCGGGTCGCGCTGATCGCCCTCATGGTTGCCAGTGCCGCGGGCCTCGCGCTCCTGCTCTGGCCACCGGTGACGCGACGCCTTCTCCAGCTCATGCGCGTCGCGGCGCCGCCGGAGCGTTCGCCCGGCCCTCGCGCGGTGGCGATCGGGCTCGTGGCCAACCTGGCGGCGTGGCTCAGCTACGGCACGTCGCTCTGGCTGCTGGCGCACGGCATCCTCGATGTGCCGGCGCTGTCACTGCGCGTGGCGATCGGCGCCTTCGCCGCCTCCTATGTCGCGGGGCTGCTCGCGCTGTTCGCGCCCGGCGGCATTGGCGTCCGTGAACTTGTCTTCCTGCTGATGCTCGACGGCGTGGTGGGACCGGGAATCGCGGCGGCGCTTGCCATTGCCTCGCGCCTCCTCCTGACGCTGACCGAAATCGGCACCGCACTCCCATTCGTGATCCTCCAGCGAGGGCAGCGACGTGCAGCAGACTGAACAGTCGGTGTACCAGCCGAGACGGCCCACGCTGGTCGCGTTCCTGGTTTTCCTGATTCCGGTGGCGGTCATGTTCTGGCCGTTGCTGCAGGGGCACTTCCTCGGCGGGCTCAACAGCGACCAGTACGTCGCCGGGTACAGCTTCCGCGACTTTGGCGCCGAATTCTTCCGGGACACCGGCAGCATTCCGCAGTGGAATCCCTACCTGTTTGGCGGGATGCCGTTCATCGGCGCCATGCATGGGGACATTTTCTACCCCACGGCGTGGCTGCGCTGGATCCTGCCGGTGGGCGTGGGCATGGGCGTCGGCTTTGCGCTCCACATCCTGCTGGCCGGACTCTTTGCCTACATCTTCATGCGGGCGCTCCGCTTCAGCTGGACGGCGGCACTGGTCGGCGGGCTCTCGTATGAGCTGACGGGCATCGTGCTGTCGATGGTGCATCCGGGCCACGATGGCAAGCTGTTCGTCTCCGCCCTGACACCGCTGCTGCTCTGGGCGCTGCTCCGCGCCATTCGCGACGGCAGGGGCTGGGCCTACGGGGCCATCGCCGGCATCGTGGGCCTCACCATCCTCACGCCGCACCCACCGATGACGCTCTATTCGCTCATCGCGGCTGGCATCTTCACGCTCTATCTCACCTTCTTCGACCCTGAGCGCGACCGCAGTCGCTCGCGGGCCACGGTGCTGCTGTTCGCGCTGGGCAGCGTGTTGCTGGGCGCGGGCATCGCGGCGATCCAGATCCTCCCCGTCTATCACTACCTGCCGTTCTCCACCCGTGCAGTCGGCCACTCGGCCAGCAGCTACGCGTACGCCACAGCGTACGCGCTTCCGCCGGCTGAGCTGATCGGCACGATCCTGCCGCAGTTCAATGGGATCGGCGGCTTCTACTGGGGCGAAAATTTCTTCAAGCTGCACAGCGAGTACCTTGGCGCCGTGGTGATCGCGCTCGCGATTCTCGGTCTCGTCGCGCGTCGCCGTGACCGGGCGATGCTGGCGCTGGCGGTCATTGGCCTCCTCTTCCTGCTCGTGTCGTTGGGCGGGCACACCCCGTTCTACCACTTGTGGTACGAAATCGTCCCCTACATCAAGAAGGTCCGGGCGCCAGGTATGGCCTTCTTCCTGGTGGCCCTTCCCGTCGCCATCTGGGCGGGCGCCGGTGCGGAGGAATTGCTGGCCCGGCGTGTGTCGGCGCGTACCGTGGCCGTCATTTTTGGCGCCGTGGCGGCGTTTGGCCTCCTCGGCGCCATCGGGGCGCTGCAGCCATTCGCCGAGGCGCTGGCCGTGCCGCAGCGGCTGAATGTCGCCCAGGCCAATGCGCCCGAGCTCGTGGCGGGCGGCCTGCGCCTGCTGCTGGTGGGTATCATTGGCGGACTTGCCGCATGGCTGGTCTGTACCGGGAAGGCGACCGGGGCATCAGCCGCACTTGCACTCGGCATTGTGGTGCTCGGCGATCTTTATTCGGTCGACCGGAAATACGTGGAGTTCAGCCCGCCGACGTCCGTGATTTTCGCCAGGGACTCCATCACCTCCTACCTCGCACAGCAGCCGAAGCCGTTTCGGGTCTTTGATGCGCCCGTCGAAAGTGCCTTCCAGGTGTCGTCGGTCTACCCCGGCGACTACCTGATGGCGCAGCAGGTCCAGACGGTGTTCGGCTATCACGGCAACGAGGAGTTCATGTACGACGAGCTCTGGGGCGGCAAGAACATCTACCAGCACATGGTGTCGCCAACGCTCTGGGCCTTGTGGGATGTCGAGTACGTGCTGTTCGGGCAGGAGCTCGACGTGCCCGGATATCACAAGGTGATGGGCCCGGTGCAGACGACCCCGGGAAGCGTGGGCATACTTTATCAGCGAGACAGTGCGTCAACCTATGCCCGGCTGGTGCCCGGGGCCATCAAGCTTCCGGGTGATCGCATCATTCCAACTGTGCTTGATCCCAAGTTTCCGTATGAGAGCGTGGTCGTGCTGAATGATTCTGCCGCGGCCACTCCGGCGCCGCTGGCGCGGCAGTTGCCGGCCCCCACAGGCGTCCGCGCGACCGTGACCCACTGGACCGCGGGCGCCATGGACATCCGCCTCGACTCGACGGACACCAGGCCGCTGTGGCTGGTCATCGCCGAGACCTACTTCCCGGACTGGCGGGCAACGGTGGACGGCAAGCCGGCGCCGCTCTATCCCGGCAACGGTGCGCAGCTGACGCTCCAGTTGCCGCCGGGCGCGCGCGAGGTGTCGCTGCAGTTCGTCGGCCGGGGGTATGGGGCGGGGAAGATCGTGACCGCCATTTCCACGCTGCTGGCGCTTGCACTCATCCTGGTGCCCGTGGTCCGTCGGCGGAGGGCCGTGGTATAGTCCGGGCCTTCGGGCCATTATCTTTCCGCCGCAGTCTGACACGCCCGTCCGGCGCGCCGTCATCGCGGCGTGTCGGGCGGGCCCAGCCACCGAGCCCGTGTCCGAGCGCTATCTCGTCTGCGTCCCGACCTACAACGAACGTGACAACCTGCCCCAGATCGTGCCGGCCATCCTGCAACAGGATCCCCGACTCGAGGTGCTGGTGATCGATGACAACTCGCCCGACGGCACCGGCGACCTGGCCGATCGCATGACGGCCTCGGATCCCCGCATTCACGTGCTCCACCGGACGGCCAAGGCGGGGCTGGGGCGGGCGTACCTCGCGGGCTTCTCATGGGCGCTGGCGGAAGGGTATGACTACGTCCTCGAGATGGACGCGGATTTCTCCCACGATCCCAAGTTCCTGCCGGCCTTCATCGGCGCGATCCAGGAGGCGGACCTGGTCATCGGCTCCCGGTACAGCCAGGGTGTCAACGTCATCAACTGGCCCATATCGCGCCTGCTGCTCTCGCTTGGCGCCAACCAGTATGCCAAGTTCGTGACCGGCCTCCGGGTGGACGACCTGACCGGCGGCTTCAAGTGCTTCCGGCGCGTGGTGCTCGAGGCAATCGATTTCTCCCGCGTTCGCTCCAATGGCTACGCCTTCCAGATCGAGATGAGCTTCCGCGCGTGGAAGAAGGGTTTCCGCATCAAGGAGATCCCGATCGTCTTTACCGACCGGGTCGAGGGCCAGAGCAAGATGAGCAAGAAGATCGTGCGTGAGGCCATCTGGATGGTCTGGTCACTGCGGCTGCGCTCGATGCTCGGGAGACTCTGATGCAGCCATCAGGCGCGACGGGCGTGCCATTCTTCAAGATGACGGGGTCGGGGAATGATTTCGTGTTCCTGGACGGCCGGACCGAGCTGGTCGAGCGATGGACCGGATCGCGGATCGTGGCGGCCTGCGACCGCCGGACCGGGATCGGTGCCGATGGCCTCGCGGTCCTGGCACCGGACGCTGCAGGCGGTGTCCGGATGCACTTCTTCAATGCCGACGGGGGCCGGGCGGAGATGTGCGGCAACGCCGCGCTCTGCAGCACCCGGCTGGCCGCCCGACTGGGGCTCGCGCGGCCCGAGCGCATGCTGCTCCTGACCGACGCCGGCACGCTGGAGACCCGGTGCATTGGCCCGGGCGACATGGCGGAGATCCGCCTTCCGGATGGTGTCGCGCCCGCTGACGTTGGCGATATTCCGCAGGAGCCGGACGAGCTCTGGATGACGTTCGCCAAGGTGGGCGTGCCGCACCTGGTGATCCGGGTCCGGAACGTCGACGAGGTGGACCTCGTCCGCCGCGGGGCGGAGCTTCGGCGCCATCCGCGGCTCGGGTCCGCGGGGGCCAATGCCAACTTCGTGAGCCCACCGCGCGCGCCGGGCGAGCCGTGGCGCATCCGGACCTTCGAGCGGGGCGTCGAGGGCGAAACGCTCGCGTGCGGCACCGGCACGGCGGCCAGCGCGCTGGCCCTGGCGACTCACGGCGAGGCATCGCTTCCGGTTCCCTTTGTGAGCCAGGGCGGGGCTCCCCTGGCCGTTGCAGCGGAGCTCGGCGCCGACGGTGTGGCCCGGGACCTGTGGCTGACGGGCCAGGGACGGATGGTCTTTGAAGGGATCTGGCACGAGCCCTGAGGCAGACGAGCCCGCAGCCCCGCCGCACCCACCTCCATCTCGAAACCACTTCAGCTCACAACCGCACGAACACCACTGCACCACGATAGGCGCCCGGGCGGGCTGCGGGAGACCCAGGAGGCACTTGGCAGCTCCGGCTACCAGCTCACGCAATACTTGAGCGATGAAACACGACTGACGACACTGTCGCCACGCATCAGGACGGGGCGCCGCTGGCAGTAACAATGCGGCCCGGCGTCACGGCCAGGCGCACCAAGAAGACACATCGACGCACCTGCGCCCCTCGGCGCCCATTCCACTGAGACACAGAACTCCGGCTGGGACCCGCTGATCGACGTCGTTCTCGCCTGGATCGACGTCGCCGCCATCGGGTGCGGGCCGTCGCCCAGCCCGGCGTTTGCAGCAGCCACGTGGTGCAGAAGTGCCGGCAGGGTACCGGAAACCCGGGTTTCCCACAGTTATCCCCACGGAAACTTAACATAACATCTCTTATACGACATATGGCACAATGCGCGGCGTCACGACACTGAGACGACTTGAGGCGCTCCAACCTGGGCTTATGGCCCGCCCCCGAGTCGTCTGCGCCGGACGTGGTGGTCAGCATCCAGGACGCCGCGAGCCGTGGCGGACGCTGATGGCGGGAGACAAGCGGCTGTCGATCGCCTCAGGAGGACTGTCGCCCGCCGGCCCGACTCGACCCCGGACAGCCGGATTGAGGCATGGAGCGACTCCCAGGCCAGGCCCATTTCGCTCCAGCCGTCCCCGGCAACCGGTTCGTGCTTTCGTGTCTTTCGTGTCTTTCGGTAAGCTTCGTGTCTTTCGGTAAGCAAAAGAAGGCCCGCCGGAGCGCGGGCTCCTGCGGGCTTCAAGTGGTTTCGAGGTCGCTTCGCGTAGTGCGTGAACCCGTTCAGCTTCCTGGTTTTGCCCCCCCAGCTGCCATCTGCCCCTTGGTCAGCTCCGCCAGGCGCACCGTCGCCTCGGTCTTGCTCGGCGTGTCGCCGTAGTCGGCCAGTACCGTGGCATAGGCCTTCCGGGCCTCGTCCAGCTTCCCCGCGTTGCGGTAGGCCCGGCCAGCGTCCACCAGGTACTCTGCCTTCAGGTACTTGATGTCCGTGGCGGCCGCAGCCTTCTCGTACGCCGCCGCCGCATCCGCCGGCTGGCCCGCCATCTCAAGCCCAGACCCCAGCATGCCCTCGGCCGGCGTCACGAACTTGGGCGGCGGATTCTTGGCCAGGAAGTCTCGCAGGCTCACGACCGCCAGGTCGGTCTGGCCGTTGATGAGCCGGACCTGGTTGAGCGAGATCTGCGCATTGAAGGCGGCATCAGTTCCGCCGTACGTGTCGATCAGCTTCTGCAGCTCGGAGGCGGCCAACGGCAGGTTGCCCTGCTCCGCAGCCGCGCGGGCCCGGATCAGCTCACGATTGGCGAAGGCCTCTTTCCGCCGAGCGCTGGTCGTGAACATCCAGACCACGAGCGCTACCAGTGCCAGCGCCGCGCCCAGGATGACCAACGCCTTCTGGTTGACCTGGCGACCGGGCGTCGGGCGCGGCAACGGCGCCGTATGGGCCGCGGCTTCGGGCGGCTGCGCTGCTGTGGACTTCTGCTGCTCGCTGGTCTTCATGCCTGCTCACTGAAAAAAATGATGGTTGCTCCCCCGCGGGCCTTCACCATGCCCCCGGGGCGATTCGAACGCCCGGCCAACGGTTTAGGAAACCGCTGCTCTATCCATCTGAGCTACGGGGGCAAAGCTCGGAAAACTACCCGTCCGGCGCGCGTAAAGTCAATGTGGACATGGGCGTCGAGCGTCTGGTGCCTGGTGCCCTAGCCGCCGTCGGAGTCGTCCAGCACCGAGTAGCGGCTGTTGCCGTTCGAATAGACTACCAGCGATTCCGGCGCTTCCTCGGGCACGGCCATCGTACCGCGATATTCGCCAGGCCCGTCCCCGTCACGGCCGGTGGCGAGCAATGCGCTGCCGTCTGGGCCGTAGAAGCGCAGCTCCTCCGTTCCGCTGTTCGCCACCACGATCCGGCCGTCGGCCCGGCCCCGCGCGCTGTTCGCCACGTCCAGTTCGTACCGCGGATCGCCGCTGGCCACTCCGATCCCCGTCACGGGAGCCGAATCAACTTGCCAGCGCACGCCAGACACGCGCATGTCAGATCAGGCGCATGCAGCGAGACGCAGCGCGGTGGTCAAGCAACGACAGCGCCGCGGACAGCCTTACCATG
The DNA here is from genome assembly GCA_035708725.1 of Gemmatimonadales bacterium. GTDB lineage: Bacteria > Gemmatimonadota > Gemmatimonadetes > Gemmatimonadales > GWC2-71-9 > CAMLHP01. The sequence continues at coordinate 21,800 of DASTFH010000001.1, forward strand.
GACTTGACGCATCTCATGTCCGGCGGATATCGAAGCTCGTGAAGTGGTCGTCGCCTGTGTCGTCGAAGGTGTGTACCTCACTGACCGCTGCAAGCTCAGGCCCCTCGACGAGGAGTTGCTCGAGCGCCATCAGCGCGGCTTCGTCGCCACGTGCCACCACCTCCACCGTACCGTCCGCGCAATTCCGCGCATACCCGCTGAGGTCGAGCCGCCTGGCCTGCTGCAGCACAAACCAGCGAAAGCCGACTCCCTGCACCCGGCCCGACACGACATAGCGTCGTGTTATCACGCGGCCTCGCGACGCCGGCCTCGCAGGAGCTCCACGAAAACGGGGACAACCGAGAGCGCGATGATTGCGAGGATCACCAGGGTGAAATTGGAGCGCACCGCGGGAATGTTGCCGAAGAAGAAACCGCCCAGCACGAAGAGCGATACCCAGAGCACCGCCCCGGCCAGGTTATAGGCCAGGAAGCGCGGATATCGCATGCGCCCTACCCCGGCCACGAAGGGGGCAAACGTGCGAATGATCGGAATGAATCGCGCCAGGACGATCGTCTTGCCGCCATGACGCGCGTAGAAGGCGCGGGTGCGCTCGAGGTGCTCCTGCTTGAGGAAGCGGACCCGCCCGGAGAACGCACGCTCACCGATGCGTGCCCCGATCCAGTAGTTCACCGTATCGCCGATGACCGCGGCTGAGATCAGCAGGATGAGCAGCAGGACAAGATCAAGGGAGCCCAGCGCCGCGAACGTGCCGGCGGCAAAGAGCAGCGAATCGCCCGGCAGGAATGGCGTGACCACCAGCCCGGTCTCGGCGAAAATGATGAGGAAAAGGACCAGGTACGACCCCGCCCCGAACTGGTCGATGACCTGCGCCAGATGATGGTCGAGGTGCAGGAAGATGTCGATGAGCTGCCGCAGGAAATCCATGATGCCGTCGGAAAATGGTGACGATCAGTTCCAGCCGTGCTGGCCGATCAGTGGAACGAAGCGCGCCTCGGAAAGCGCGGCCGTGCCAAGTTCCTCACCGCGCCGCGTGACCAGCGTGAGCACCTGGGTTTCGCGTGGTCCGATCGGCACGACGAGTCGCCCGCCGTCTGCCAGCTGGTGCACGAGCGGCGTCGGCGCCTCGGGTGAGGCAGCCGCCACCACGATACCGGCGTATGGTGCGAGCGGTGGCCAGCCGAGGGTGCCGTCGCCCACCACCAGGTGCACGTGGCGCTCCATGCCGGCGCGCTGCAGCGACGCGCGTGCCTGCTCGCTCAGCTCCCGCACCCGCTCGATGCTGACGACCGTGCCCGCGAGCCGCGAGAGCAGCGCCGTCTGGTACCCCGAGCCGGTGCCCACCTCGAGCACGGTGTCATTGCCAGTCAGCGCCAGTGCTTCCAGCGAGCGCGCCTGCACCCACGGCTGGCTGATGGTCTGGCCGTTGCCGATCGGCAGCGCCGCATCATCATAGGCGCGATGCCAGAGATACTCCGGCAGGAAGAGATGCCGCGGCACCTCGGCGATTGCGCGAAGCACCGCGAGGTCCCGGATCCCCTTGCCGCGAAGCGCCTCGACCAGGCGTTCGCGATAGCCGCCATAGCCGTCGGCGGGCCCGGTCACGAGAGGTCCCACCCTCGCACGGTCTCGATCAGCCCGAAATTGGTCAGGTCCATCTGCAGCGGCGTGACCGAGATGTAGCCTTCGGCGACCGCCACGTGGTCGCTCTCTTCCCCGCCCGTCCATGTGATGGTGCCGCCGCCGATCCACATGATGTCACGGCCCCAGGGATCCTGCATGCGTGTCAGCGAATCGCTGAAGTAGCGGCTTCCGAGCCGGGTCACGCGAGTGCCCTCGACCTCGGCGGCAGGCCGGTCCGGCAGGTTGATGTTGAGCAGCATGTTGCGGGGAAACTCGGGCGCGCTGGTGATCCGCTTGACCAGCCGCGTCAGAACGTCGCGATACGTCGCCATGGTTTCCGGGTTATGCCCGGTGAACGAAATGGCCACACCCGGCACGCCCAGCATGACGCCTTCCATGGCCGCGCTCACCGTACCGGAGTAGAGGACGTCCTCGCCCATGTTGGGGCCGTGGTTCACGCCCGAGAAGACGAAGTCCGGCCGCGCCGGCATGAGCGCCTCCATGGCGAGTATCACGCAGTCGGTGGGCGTGCCGTCCACCTGGTAGGCGCCGTCGGGCCTCCGTGTGGGGCGCAATGGCCGGTGCAAGGTGAGTGAGTGCGACGTTCCGCTCTGTTCCCGATCGGGGGCCACCACGATCACATCCGCCACCGCCCGGCAGGCATCTGCCAGCAGGGTGAGGCCCGGCGCCAGAATGCCATCGTCATTGCTGCACAGGATGTTCATCCGTGGCCCTGGGTCTTGCCATTCAGGATGTCGAGCACGTCCTGGAGGCCGGCACGCACATCGTGCAGGACCTCCGCCGCGTGGGCCGATCGCGCGGCGCCCTTCACCTCTCCGCTGCGGCGCGCCTGGTCAATGCGCTGGCGCGCTCCCTCGATGGTGTACTTCTCGGTATACAGCAGGTGCTTCACCAGCTGGATGAACTCCACCTCTCGTGCCTTGTAGACCCGATTCCCGGACCGATTCTTGGCAGGGCTGAGGAACCGGAACTGGCTCTCCCAGTACCGCAGGACGTGAGGCTTGAGGCCGGTGAGTTCGCAGACCTCACCGATCGAGAAGAATTCCTGCCTGGGGGAAGACGCCTGTGGCTTGGCTGTCATCACCATTGCTCCGCTTTCAGTTCGCGTTCCATCAGGTCCCGGACACTGTCGCGCGCCGGCTTGCCCTCGAACAGCACCGCCAGCACTTCGTCCGCGATCGGCATCTCGACTCCGGCACGTTGCGCCAGGCGAGCCGCGGCGCGGGAGGTGTTGGCGCCCTCGGCCACGGTACGATTGCGGGCCTGCCATGCCTCGAACGATTCGCCATGAGCCAGCGCGATGCCCAGCGCGCGGTTCCGGCTCAGCGCACCGGTGGCGGTGAGGATCAGGTCCCCCATGCCGGCGAGCCCGGCGAAGGTGGCGGCTTCGGCACCCAGCGCCACACCGAGCCGGGTGATCTCGGCGAGCCCGCGCGTCAGGAGCGCGGCACGCGGATTGTGGCCCAGTCCCAGTCCTTCCAGCGTTCCGGCGGCGATCGCGATGACGTTCTTGAGCGAGCCTCCAAGCTCCACCCCGATGACGTCGCGGTTGGTGTAGACGCGGAAGACGGGCGTCGAGAAGAGCTCCTGGACCTGGGCCGCCGCGGTGGCGTCCAGCGACGCCGCAACGACGGCGGTCGGCTGGCCCGCTGCCACCTCGCTCGCGAAGCTCGGGCCCGATAGCACAGCGACCCGGGCGCCGGGAATCACCGACCCGATCACCTCGGACATCCGGGCAAGCGACGCATCCTCGATGCCCTTGGTGGCGCTCACCACCAGCGCACCAGTGCCGATGGCGCCCGCCACCTCACCGATCACCTGTCGTACCGCGTGGCTCGGCGACGCGGACACCACCACGTCGGCGCCCGTCACGACTCGTGCGGCATCGCCCTCCGCCACCAGTGACGGCGCGAGCGCATGGCCGGGCAGGAACAGCTCGTTTTCGCGCTGTCCATTGATGCTGGCGACGACGTCGGCCTCGCGGGCCCAGATGCGCACGGCGTGCCCCTTGCGCGCAAGCAGGTCGGCGAGCACCGTGCCCCAGCTGCCGGCACCCAGCACCCCGATGCGTGTCATGCGGACGATGGTCTGGCGCGACGGCCGAAACGATTCTCCGTGCCCGCCAGGAGCCGCCTGATGTTGGCGCGGTGCAGCCAGATGATTGCCAGGGCCACCACGACCTGGATCCAGATGATGTCGCGCTGCAGCGGGTGCAGCACCCACGCGGCGACAGGTAGCACGACGGCGCCCACCATGCTGCCGAGCGAGACATAGCCCGAGACGCGGACCACGATCAGCCAGACGGCCAGCGAGACCAGCACTGCCCAGGGTGTCAATCCCAGCATCACGCCCGACGCGGTCGCTACTCCCTTCCCGCCGCGGAACCGCACGAACACCGAGAACACATGGCCCACCACAGCCATGATGCCGCAGAGAATTGCGAAGTACCTGGAACTCGATGCCAGCGGTGCGATGACCATCAGCGGAATGGCGCCCTTGGCCATATCAAGGAGGCCAACCGGAATGGCGAACTTCGCGCCCAGCGTGCGATACAGATTGGTGGCGCCCAGGTTGCCGCTGCCCTGTTTCCGCAGATCGATGCCGCGGAAGAGTTTTCCGGCCAGGAAGCTGGTCGGAATGGCGCCGAGCAGGTAGGACGCCAGCAGGGCGAGCGCGAGGCGCATCACCGGCGCTTCGAGCCTCGGGCCGTGAACTTGAGCCGGAGTGGTGAGCCCCGGAACGCCCAGGCCTCGCGGAAGCCATTGACCAGGTAGCGCTGGTATGCCTCGGGCACGTCGTCGGGCCGGTTGGTGACGATGGCGATCGTCGGCGGGCTGGTGCCGACCTGTGACGCATAGAGCAGCTTCACTTCCTCACCGGGGCGCTGCGGGGGACTGTTCCGCTGCACCAGCTGCTCCAGCACCTTGTTGACTTCGGCGGTCTGCACCCGCTTTCCGCGTTCATCAGCCACCGAGCAGATCAGGTCGAGCAGCTGGTGCACCCGCTGCCCCGTCACCGCGGAGACATACAGGAACGGCACGAAGTTGAGGAAGGGCGCGCGTTCCGTGACGGTCTTCTCGCCCCGCTGGGCCGTCTGCGCATCCTTCTCCTCGATGAGATCCCACTTGTTGACGGCGACGATGAGCGCTGCACCTTGTTCCCACGCTGTCGTTGCGATCCTCAGGTCCTGCGCATGCAGGCCCAGCGCGGCGTCAACCACAAGGACGCACACGTCGGCGCGCTCGACCGCCCGCTCGGTTCGAAGGGTGGAATAGAACTCGAGGTCGTCGGCCACCTTGGAGCGCTTCCGGAGTCCCGCGGTATCGATGAAGTTGATGGCCCGGCCGTGATAGCGGAGGAGCGAGTCGACGGCATCCCGGGTGGTGCCCGCCACGGGCGACACGACGTGGCGCTCCTCGCCGAGGAGCCGGTTGACGAGTGACGATTTTCCGACGTTCGGCCGTCCAACCACGGCCACGCCAATCGTGTCCTCGGCTTCCGCATCGGTGCGCGGCGGCAGCAGCCCGACCAGCGCCTCGAGCAGGTCGCCGGTTCCCTTCCCCGAGGCCGCGGAGATTCCGTACGGTTCGCCGAAACCAAGCCGGTAGAAATCGTACTGCTCGGTGGCACGTTCCAGCGTGTCGAGCTTGTTCACTGCCAGCAGCACCGGTCGGCCCGACTTGCGCAGCCGACCCGCGACCGCTTCATCTGTCGGATGCACGCCATCGCGGCCGTTTGTCACGAACATGATGACATCGGCCTCATCCAGCGCGAACTCGACCTGCCGCGCGATGGCGCGATCCATCGCCTCGGCGGAATCGGGCACCAGGCCACCGGTGTCGACCAGCCAGAAGCGCCGGCCCGACCACTCTGCCTCGCCGAAATGGCGATCCCGGGTCGTGCCGGGCTGCTCGGACACGATGGCGCGACGCCCGCCGATAATCCGGTTGAAGAGAGTTGACTTGCCCACGTTGGGCCGCCCGACGATGGCGACCGTCGGTTTGCTCACGCGGCGCAGGCCAGTGGCAGGGCGTCCGAGAAGCGCTTCGACAGCCGTACGTCGGCCGTGTGTCCCTCGGCGAGCGCGTGGAATGGGAGATCGTCCATGAAGAGCCCTTGGTCGTTCACCGCCTCGCCCGGCACGAGGATCAGGTCCAGGTCCCGGCGCTCGGCGATCGCCGCCTGGATGGCTCGGCCCGGGAGCAGTCCAGCGGTGGTGACCGATGGCCCGAACAGCGTGTTTTCGACCGTGATGAGCTCCAGCGTGGCGCCCGATGCTTCACCGATGTCCGCCAGTACCGGAGGGAGCAACGGACCCATCGCGGTCCCGGTGACAATGCCGATGCGGAGCCCGCGCCAAGCCTGAAAGCAGGCGCGATCATCGCGAACGCAGCGCTGGAGAAAGCGCACCGCGCCGACCCCGTTCTCCACCTGCTCGAAGGTTCCGTACGCGCTTTCGGGCGGCAACTCCAGTCCGGCGCGATTGTACAGTTCGTCAGCGCCGTACGCCCACGTCACGCCGCGCTCCTGCTGCGCGCGCGCGGCCCAGCGCTCCACCGTGGCCACGGCGGCGCGGCATTCATCGGCGGTCGGCTCCCGGACGAGGTGATGCTTGCTATGCTCCGTCAGCCCTACCGGGACGACCGAGCAGTTGAGCACCGCATCACCCAGCGCGTACAAGTCGGCCAGGGTCCGTTCCATGACTTCCCCGTCGTTCACGCCGGGCGACATGACGATCTGGGTATGGAACACGATGCCGTGTTCCGCAAACCGGCGCAGCATCGGCACGATGTCCTGGGCCAGCGGGTTTCGCAGCACCAGGCGCCGCGTGACCGGGTCGGTGGCGTGCACCGAGACGTACAGCGGCGACAGGCGATATTCGATGATCCGCTCGATGTCCCAGTCCTTGAGGTTGGTCATCGTCACGAAGTGGCCATACCGGAATGAGAGCCGGTAATCGTCATCGCGGATGTAGAGACCCGGCCGGAGGCCCTGGGGCAGCCCGTCCACAAAGCAGAAGTCGCATCGATTGGCGCAACGCCGCACCCGCGGCGGCTCGAGGCTCAGGCCGAATGGCTCATCGAGTGGACGCTCGATGTCGAAACGCAGCAATTCGCCGTCGGGCTGCCGCACGTCCAGCTCGAACGCCTCGTCGGATGACAGGAACTCCCAGTCCAGGAAGTCGTGCAGCTCCCGGCCATTAATGGCGAGGAGCTCCGTGCCGGGCAGCAGTCCCAGCTCGGCACCCAACGATTCGGGATGTACCTCGGTGATCTTGACCATCTGGCAGCGCTCGGCGGTTCTGACTTCACAAAATACTTTAGGTCGGCCATAACTTCAACTCATGCCACTACTTCGGGCCGGGAGCCGAAGCAGGCTCTCAGCCGAGAAAAAAAGGCCGCCACCGGCAACGACCGGCAGCGGCCTGCATCAGAGCGGGAGACGGGACTCGAACCCGCGACAGCCAGCTTGGGAAGCTGGAGCTCTACCAACTGAGCTACTCCCGCAACGGGCGGGAAGATGCCGCACCAGCGGCGGCGCTGTCAAGCGCCGGCGGCGCTAGATCCGGTCGGCGGCCTCGAGGAAACTGCGAAGATCAGGCTCGCTCACCGCTGGTTCGCCCGGCGCGACGTTATCCAGCCTGCCTTCCTGCATCCATCGCTCGAGCTCGCCCACCAGCTCGAACAGGTGATCGAACGAATCAACGATAAACAGGAGCGGCTGGTAGTGATCAATCTCGAAATACTGGTTGACGACCCATTCGAGCTGGAGCGGGAATCGTTGCACCTCAGGGGCGTCGATGGCGTGGGCGATCTCGCCATACGAGCTCAGCAGTCCGCTGCCGTACACCTTGAGCGCATTGCCGTCACGCATCAGCCCGAACTCGATCGTAAACCAGAAGAAGCGTGCCATCGCCTTCTGGATGCTGGTGAGCCGCCGGATCCGCTCGTGCTCATCCGGGATACTGGCCACAATGCTCGCGGCCGTGTGGGCACAATCTCCAAAGCGCACCAGCGTGTCGGCAAAGGCCGGGTCGGTATGCATCGGCACGTGGCCGGCAATGTCGTGGAAGATGTCCGGCTCAGGCAGGTAGTCCAGCGAGTCTGCATCGCGAATGGTGATCGTGGTCGGAAACTCGCGGTTCCGAAGGCAGTCAAAAAACAGGAATGCCGGCACGTAACCGCTGACCGGCTTGGCCTTGAAGCCCGTGAGGGGACTGAGGAACCGGTTCACGTCGTCGAGGTGCGGCACGCGCGCCGGGTCAAGGCAGAGATTGTCGATTCCCTGCAGGAAGCGCGGGTTGGCGTACTGGCGCCAGCGACTTTCCATCCGGGCAAAGAGCCGCCGCCAGGCCTCGTGGTTGGCGTCGCTGTAGAGTTCGTACGGCTGGTGAATGTAGAGCTCACCACTCGCCTGCGCCCGCTCAATGAATGGCGCACGGGTGGTGGTGAGCCCTTCGATGGTGGACTGCGTTCCAGTCATTCGAGCTCCTGTCAGGGTCAATGGTCAACGGTCGACAGGCACCGTTGACCGTTGACCGTCGACACTCCTGCCTACTTCAACGTATAGCGCCAGCTGGTGATGCCCTCGCCCTGGGCGGTGGCGCTCACGTCGAACGTCGCGCCCGTCTTGAGCGCCGGCACGGCCACGTCAGTGGTCGCCACGGCGGCGCCATCCTTGTTGACAAACTCGATGGTCAGCGTGACCGGATGCGGCGCGGCGGCCTTGCCATCCGAAGTGGTGGCATCGCGACCCGTGGCAGTCGCCGTGAATGTGGCGCCGTTCGGCGTCACCGTGAGCGCCGCCTGGCTGATCGCCACTGGCAGGGCGTTGAGCTTGAGCCGCGTGGCGACGGCGTCCTTGCTGTCGTTGGTCAGGTTGTAGCCGAAGCCCAGCATCTGGAGGCCGGCCTCGCTGGCGGGATCCATGCCGATCAGCTGCTTGCCCCATCGCACCAGCGCAGGCCCCTTCTTCAGCCGGTAGTACGACGCAACCAGCATGTAGATCGCATCCCTGTTATACGGCTCCACGGCGGCCACCTTTTCGGCAGCGGCAGCGGCATCGGCCCAGCGCTCCTCATTGAAGGCCTTGACCGCCGCATTGAACGGGGTCGTGTCAGCCACCGCCGTGCGCTGGACGCTTTCACCGGCCGCCTCGAGCTGTGCGGCCACGGCGTTCACGCTGTCCTGCAGGCCGGCCGCCTGGTAGGCCGACATCAGCGCCTTCTTGGCATTGAGGTCGTCGGGATGCTTGGCGGTGAACTTCTGAAGTACCGGCACCGCCTCCGTGCCCCGGTTCATGCGAAGGAGCACGACCGCCTTGTTGAACGTGGCCTGGTCCTGAAGCTGCGCGTCGTTGGAATCGGCCGGCACTGCCAGCGACGAATCGAAGTAGACCAGGGCGCGATCCATGTCGTTCGCGTCAAACGCCATGGTCGCCAGATAGTAGTACGCATGCGGCGACTTGGCATACAGCCGGTTGGCAAGCTCGAAATATGCGGTTGCAGAATCTGTCTGCTTGGTCTTGAGGAATTCGATTCCCTGGTTGATGACGGGAACCCAGGCGGCACGCCGGTACTTCGCGACATCCTGGGCGCAGTCGGGGGCAATTGCCACGGCCTTGGAGAGGGCGGTGTCGGCAGCGGCGACATTGCCCTTCCCCAGCTCGATCCGGCCGAGGTAATACCAGGCGCCCGCGCTCTTGTCCTGGCCATTCTGCGTGATGGCCTCAAGCGCCACGCGCTCGCCATTATCGAGCGCGCGTGCCTTGTTTTCGTCCACCGGGGTCTCCACCGAGGTTTTCAGGTAGACCTTGGCAGAACTCACCTTGAAGTGCAGGCCCTTATCCGCCGAGCATTGTGCAGCCTCGAACTTGGGGAAAGCAGCTCGCATGGCCTGCGCAACTTTCTGAGCAACCGGGACCGCCTGTGTGGAGTCCTGCGCCACTGCGGCAGCCGGCAAAATTCCGAGCAAGAGAACTACGGCGCCAATCTTCATCGTTACTCCTGAGACGTCGAGGTCGTTGATTCGCGGCTGCCAGTCTGCCCGGCACGGCGCGCTCCGTGATCTTGCAACTCTCTTGCCACCCGTGAAACCGGGCGCCCAGTGCGACGTGCAACTGCCTGTAAATCATCGAGTTCCGGCTTTTCCCTCAAGCCATCTGGAGCCTCGAAAACCTTCACGCGGACCGCCTCACCGTCCTCTGTCGTTCGGGTGACGATTTGACGTTCCAGAGTGGTCCGATTCGCACGCCAGACTCGAAGTCCCCCTGTCGTACTGTGGCGCAGGAGGGCATCCGTTACCGCCGCTTGCTGCTCGGGTGCGGCCAGGGCCTCGACCCGGAAAGATACGCGGCCCTTCTTGCCCATGGTGGCCCAGACCTGCACATCCAGCGCGCCGGAAGCCGTCATCGCCTCGCGCAACGGCTCGAGGTATTCCGGGCTGAGGTCATCGAGGTCTGTGGCGAGCACCACAATTTCGGCTGCTTCCTCAACCGGCTCGGCCAGGATCAGTCGCACGGCGTTGGCGTAGCCAGGCGGGTTTCGCTCACCCGCTCCGAAGGCGCTCCGTCGCATCCGCCACGCTGAAGGCGGCGCTCCGCTGCTCAAGGTTCTCAGCAGCGCGGCGCCAGTAGGTGTCGTCGCCTCACCACGGGCCGGACCGTCGCCGCGGACGGCCAGACCCTCGACCAGGATTGCCGTTGCGGGCGTCGGCACCGCCATGACACCGTGCGCGGCGCGCACCCAGCCGTCGCCCAGCGCAAGCGCCGAATGATAAATCTCCGAGATGCCAAGCTGTTCGAAGCCCTCGATGACACCAACGATATCCACCAGCGCATCGAGTGCACCAACTTCGTGCAGCGCCACCTTGTCGGCGGCGACGCCATGCACCTGGCCCTCAGCGTCCGCCAGCAGGCGGAAGCAGGCCTTCGCACGCGCACGCACCCCGTCGGAGATCGCGGCGGCATCAATGATGGCCAGCAGTTCGCCCACGTGGCGATGAGGGCCGGCGTGCTCATGCACGTGCGCGGGAGAGGGCTCGGGGTGAGCATGTCCATGACCCGGATCATGGGGAGAAATGTCGCCCGGACCTTCGTGCGTGCCATCGGGGAGGCGAACCGTAACCTTCGTGGCCTGAATGCCCGCCCGATCCACCGCCGCCACGTCCACGCTGACAGCTTCGAGGCCGAGACGTGCGGGCAGACTGGTGAGCCAGTCGGGGTCAGCCCCGACGCCTACCAGGGCGCCGAGGAGCATGTCCCCGCTCACCCCGGCGGACGGATCAATGATTGCGAAGTGCCGTGCCATAGGAGGAAAGATGCGCGTACCCGCACAGCGCGGCAAATCAGGTGCTCTGGTAGAGCCATCCCGCGCCCGTGTTGAAGACGACCACGCGTTCGTCAGGCCGGATGTCGCCGCGACGGGCCAGCTCCGCTGCCGCCGCGAGTGCGGCGCCGCCTTCGGGCGAGAGATCGATGCCCTCCGTGGCCGTCACGGTGGAGGCGAGCGCGAGCAGCGCTTCGTCGCTTACGGCCACCGCCCCGCCCTGCGATTCGCGCAGCGCCTGCAGCATGAGCCGGTCGCCGATCGGCCCGGGGACGCGCAGCCCGCTGGCGGCTGTATGGGGATCTTCCCATGCCTCTGCGCGTTCCGCACCGCGCTCGAAAGCGCGCACCATGGGCGCGCAACCTTCGCTCTGGACCGTGTACATGCGGGGTGCGGGATCGGTGGTCCACCCGGCGGCGTCCAGCTCCTGGAACGCCTTCCACATGCCGATCAGCCCCGTGCCGCCGCCAGTCGGATAGATGATGACATCCGGAAGGCGCCAGTCGAACTGCATCGCGAGTTCGAGGCCGAGCGTCTTCTTGCCTTCAATACGGTACGGCTCCTTGAGTGTCGACAGGTCAAACCATCCCTGCTCCCGCGCGAATTCGCGCGCCGCCTTGCCGCAGTCGCCAATGTGACCATCCACCAGCACCAGGTCTCCACCGAACCGCCGAATCTGTGCCAGCAGCACCGGCGGTGTGGACCGTGGGGCGTACACTCGTACCGGCAGGCCGGCGCGAGCTCCGTAAGCGCTGCTCGCCACGCCGGCGTTGCCCGCCGTGGGGAGCACGATCCCGGGCGCGCGGGCAGCATGGGCGCGGGTCATGGCTGTCGAAATGCCGCGTGACTTGAACGATCCGCTCGGATTGACCCCTTCGTCCTTGATCCAGAGATCGCCCAACCCGACTCTCTCGGCGGTCCGCGGCACTGACAGCAGCGGTGTGTCGCCTTCACCCAGGGACACCGGGTCCTCCGCCGGCAGAATCGGAAGCCAGTCCGCGAAGCGCCACATGCTGCGCCCTCGCCGGACGGCGGCCCGGTCCTTCAGCGAGTAGCGCCGCCGAGGGTAGCGCACCAGCCATGGGTGCCCGCAGGCGCAGAGGGTGGGCAGGCCCTCGGCCGAAGCGGTCGCGTCGCAGGCAGGGCACGACAGGATCCAATCAAATGTGGTTCGGGTCATTGCTTGAGGTGTTCGAGGATACGAGTGGCGAGCCCATCCGAAAATCCGGGGAGGGCGGCGATTTCCTGATGCGTGGCGGTGCGGACGCCGGCGAGACTCCCGAATCGTTCGATCAGGAGATGACGCCGCGCCGCGCCGATGCCGGGAATGTTCAGGAGCTCGGACGTGAAGGTCCTGGCGGCGCGCCGCTTCCGGCTGAACGCGAGGCCGAAGCGGTGCGCTTCATCGCGCGCGCGCTGCAGCAGGCGAAGTGACGGTGCCCGCCGGCCCAGCCGCAGACTCTCGGCCCGGCCCGGCATGAACACTTCCTCCTCCTTCTTGGCGAGGCTGACGATCGGCAGACCGGTGACACCGACCTCCTGGGCGGCCCTGAGTGCGGCGCCAAGCTGACCCTTGCCGCCGTCGATGACCATGAGGTCCGGCAGCGGCAGCTGCTCATCCCGGCGTCGCGTGAGGAAGCGTGTTACCACCTCGTGAATGGCCGCGAAGTCGTCCTGCTGGGCCAGGCCCTTGATGCGGAAGCGGCGATACTCGCTCTTGCGCGGCCGGCCCGCCTCGAACCACACCAGCGATCCAACGATGTCCCGGCCCTGGTTGTGGCTGATGTCGATGCAGACGAAACTGCGCGGCACGGAGTTCAGTCCCAGGTCTCGACCGAGGGCATAGACGGGATCCTCGGCCCGCTCCTCGGTCTCGAAGGACTCGATTCGCAGGCTCTCCAGCAGATGCCGGGCGTTGTCGTCGGCGAGCATGAGCCAGCGTGCAGCAGTCCCACGCTGCGGCGTGGTCCACTGCGCATCCGGCAGCAGTGCCTGCAGGGCATCGAGGTCCCCTGGTGGGAATGGCAGCACCACCCGGCGAGCTCTTCCCTCGGCGATGGCGTAGAAACGCACCAGAAAGGCGGAGAGCACGGCGTCGTCGGCTTCTTCATCCGCGCTTTCGAGAAAACGGTGTTCGCGTGCGATGACGCGTCCGTCCCGCACCCGGAGCAGGACGCCCACGGCGTCATCGCCATCGCGTGCATACCCGATCGCATCTGCGTCGCCGGTGCCGATGACCTCGACGGCAGCCGGCTCTTCCAGGCGTTCCAGCCACTTGAGCGCATCGCGCAACTCCTGGGCCCGTTCGTAATCTTCCCGCTCGGCGGCCGCGAACATGGCGGCCCGCACGCGTTCCCGCACATCGACAGTGTGGCCTTCCAGGAAGTCCAGCACTTCGTCGATCATCGTCCGATAGTCCGCCTCCGACTGCCAGCCCACACACGGAGCCTTGCAACGGCCGATATGATAGTCGAGGCACGGTCGTTCCCGTTGCTCGCGGGGAAGGTCGTCGGGGCAGCTCCGCACCGTGTATAGCCGCCTGATGATGGCGAGCGTCCGGCGGAGCAATCCGACGTCGGTGAACGGGCCGAAATAGCGCGCGCCAGGAATGTTGCGCCGGCGAGTAACCAGCACTCGCGGGAAGGGTTCGCCCAGGGTCACGGCAATGGATGGATAACTCTTGTCATCCTTGAAGACCACATTGAACCGGGGACGGTACTCCTTGATGAGGTTGTTCTCCAGCACCAGCGCCTGCGCCTCGTCGGGGACCACGATGGTCTCGACATCCGCGATGCGCGTGCGCAGGAGCCGGTTCTTGGGGCTGTGGCTGAAGTCCGCGGCAAAGTAGCTCCGCACCCTGCTGGAAAGCCGCTTCGCCTTCCCGACATAGAGGACGTTGCCCTCGGCGTCCTTCCACAGGTAGACACCGGGCGTATCGGGCAATGTGGCGAGCTTGCGCTGGAGCTGGTCTGGGGGATCGATCATCGGTTCAGGCGGCCGAGCAGGGCGCGCGCCTCCGGCACGCGAAGGGCAATGGTCGAAAACAGATAGGTCAGGCCGAAAGTTCCTGCGATCACGAGGCCGCGAAGTTTCGGTCCACCGAGTGGCAGCCAGCTCAATGCGGCCCACGACACTGCCGCCGCGATCAGCGCGGCGATCCAGAGCCGCGCAATGAAGCCGGCCGGCACGCCGGTGCTGCCAATGCGGCGATTGAGCGCTCGCCGCAGCAACGTGAACTCGAGCCACGCCGCGAGACCGGCTGAGGCCGTGAGGCCTGCCGCACCCCAGCGCGCGTCGTAGCCCAGCAGGCCGGGCAGGCGGAGCGCCGCAAACCAGCCCAGGGCAACGGTGAGCACCACCCGGACGATGCCATAACGCAGCGGCGTCCGGGTGTCACGCAAGGCGTAGAACGTGGACGAGTACAGCCTGCCAAGCGTTCCCGCGAGGAGTCCCACCGCGGACCCAGCCAGGATGCTCCAGACCGTCACGCTGTCGTCCGCGGTAAAACGGCCGCTCTGGAACAGCAGCGCCGCCAGTACCTGGCCGATGGCCAGGAACGCTGCGGCCGACGGAACCACGAAAAAGGCGATATGGCGCAGGCCGCCCTGCAGCCGCTCTCGCAGGTAGCCGTGCACGGTCGCATCCGCCCCGCGCGCGCTTGACATGGCCGGCAGCTCGGCCGCCGACACCGACATGCCGAAGAGGCTGACCGGCAGCGTGTAGAGCATCTGGGCATATGCCAGGTTGGCGAGTGCGCCCAATGGCAGGAAGGACGCGATGAGCGTATCGACGTATGCCGAGATCTGGGTGACCCCGCGGGCCACGAACGCGGGACCGAAGTTGCGGATGACTTCGCGCACATCCGGATCGCGCCGGGCGAAGCTGAGCTGGATGCCGCCAAGGAGACGCACGACCGACGGCAGCTGGACCAGCATCTGAAGCAGGCTGCCGGCCACCGACGCCCACGCCGCATACACGGCGAGCTGACTGGGAGTGCTGGACCGACCGAAGCCAAGGAGCGCAGCGATGATCGCCGCGTTCCACGCGATCGGCGCGGCATACGACAGGAAGAACCGGTGGTGGCTGTTGAGGATTCCCAGGCACCAGGCCGAGAGCACCAGCAGGCCCGTGCCGGGGAAGATGATTCGAACAAGCGTGATCGCAAGCTGGCGCCGCTCGCCGCTGAAGCCCGGTGCGATCAGGTTGATGAGCCATGGTGTGAGGAGGACCCCGGCCAGCACCAGCACCGCGATGACCACGCCCAGAAGTGCGGCGACCGCACCTGCCACGCGGCGTGCGTCGTCACGGCGCTCTTCACCCAGCAGGCCAGCGTACACGGGGATGAACGAGGCGGAGAGCGCCCCTTCGCCGAACAGATTCTGCAGGAAGTTGGGGATGCGAAAGGCGGCCTGCCAGGCATCCGCCGCGCCGCCGGCGCCCAGGAAATGGGCGATTGCCGCGCCACGCAGGAATCCAACGATCCGGCTGGCGAAAATGCCGGCCGCCACCATCACCGCCGGACGCCGGCGGGGGCTCAGGACGCGCTCGGCGGTGGCAGCGGAGGCCGCGCGGGAGCGTCCTCGACCAGCCGCTGAAGGAAGGCGTTGTCCTCCTTCAGCAGCTCTACGCTGCGGGTGAGGTCATCAACCTCGGCTTCGAGCAGCTCCACCTTGCGCGCCAGCTCGGCGAGCTCGGGTGTAGCCGTCTCCGGCCCCTCGAGCCGCCGTGCGATGGCCCGCCCGATGGGCGAATCAAGAAGGATTCCGAGAATCGGAATCAGCAAGGCCAGGAGGAGCACCAGGGCGACGATCCACATGGTGCCGAGTCTAGGCGGGAACGACTGGCCCTTCAAGGGCCGACCGGTAGCCGGCGTGAGCCGCGTCCCGGATTGCCTCCATCACCGGCATGCCGAAGCGCGCCAGTGGCTCCGCGACACAGAGCATGCGCTCCTGGGGCCGGCCCGCCGGCAGGACGAAGGTGCGCGCGCGGGCGAGCTGCCGCAGTTCGGTTTCATGTCGGCGCTTGAGCCCGCGGACCAGCCGCCGTTCGAGGCGGCTGAGTTCGAACTCCACCCGGCGGGCCGATCCCTCCGCCGAGCGCTCGAGCGGTGCGGCTATGGCCGCGGCTTCCCCACCCAGCACCTGGAACTGCGTACGCACGGAGCGGCGCAGGTCATTGAGCGCCGTCACGGTGGCCGGCGTGAGCCGGTCCGCTGCAGCCTTGGCGAGGACATCGCGTGCTGGATCCCGCAGCTCGTCGAGTGAGAGACCAAACCTGGCCAGCATGCGATCGGCGTAGGAATCCACGATCACCCCGCTCCAGCGCGGCACTGGTGCCGAGCGCGGGACTCCGAGGCGCTCGAAGACGACCCTGGCAAGCGCCAGGTACCGGAGCTCTCCCGGGCCGGCGCAGTAGCCGACCGTGCCGAGCAACTTGCTTTCGAGGACGGGTCTCAGGAGAACGTTGGCCGACAGTCGCTGCGGTTCGTGCTCCGCGATCTGCTCCAGGTCGCGCAGAGACAGCGACTGCCCGGCACGACGAAGCCGAAAGCCCGGGCCGTCGCTCACGATGCGATCGCGGCCATCGGGTCCGTCGAGCATGACGAGTGTAGCGGCAGGATCATGCTCCAGCCCTGGGCTGCGCCCCTCACGCTGGAGCTGCTCAGCCCGGTCCAGCAGCGCCCGGCTCAGCGTTGCATGCTCTCGCACGGCCTGCATCAGCAAGGGTGCACCGGCGCGCTTGAACGGCTCCGCCGTGCTGTCGAGCACGAGCACTCCGAGCGGGGCGAGCAGCTCGGCGAGCATGTGGCAGGTGGCGCCGGCCAGCGTCTGCCCCGGGACGAACCAGCGCCCGAGCGATTCAAGCACGGGTCCAGCGGC
Source organism: Gemmatimonadales bacterium (assembly GCA_035708725.1). Lineage (GTDB taxonomy): Bacteria > Gemmatimonadota > Gemmatimonadetes > Gemmatimonadales > GWC2-71-9 > CAMLHP01. The sequence goes on from DASTFH010000001.1 coordinate 38,648, forward strand.
TGGAGTGCTGGCATGGCCTCTGGCAAAGCGATCTACGATCGCGCCAATCTCCGTTCCCATTGGCTCGCGCCAGAGCGGGGTCATCGGCGCACCCGGTTCACGCTCGGGCAGCGCCCCGGTGATGAGCTGTCCCTCGCCGTCGAGCCAGTGCGCGGCGCGAGCTTCTTCCCAGTCATGATCGTCACCGGCCACCCAGAAAACCGGAATCACTGGCCTCTGCCAGCGTTCCTCCAGCAACCCGGCCAGCGCTGCAGCCGAGAGTGCCTTGTGCAGGGTATACAGCGGACCCAGGAAAAGTGCGGGCTGCTGGCCCGTTGTTACGGTAAGCGCATTGGGCAATGACAGCCGCGCGGCCAGGGCGTCGGTGCCTCCGGCAGGGACAATGGCGGGCAGCACCGAGGCCGGGATGGAGTCGGCGCGTTCGGCCACGGCCGGCATCGGCCCCAGCGGCTGGTTAGCGACAACGCGAAAGCTCATGCTCCCACCTGCCCTCCCAGCACGAGGCGCGGCTGTTCCGGCCCGGGCGCGGCACCGTTGTAGTCGCCCATCCGGAAGCGAATCCTCACCCCGGCGCCGCCGAGCATCGCTTCCAGTTCCTCGGCATCGAACAGGCGCACGCGCTCGAACCAGGAGCGGCCGTCGCCGCTGTGGAGGGACTTGCAGACAAAGCGGCCGCCATCGGTGAGGCGCCGGCTGACTTCGATGGGCGTGCCGTGCAAGGAGAGCGACTCATGCGCCACGAGAGAACGGCGCACGAGATCCGAATTGAGAAAGTCGAGGACAAACCAGCCGCCAGGCCGCACCGTCCCGACCATCTCGCGAATCGCGCTCTGGTGCTCTGCTTCGCTGTCGAAGTAGCCGAAGCTGGTGAACAGGTTGACGGTCAGGTCCATCGAACCGGGCCGGATCGGGAGGGCCCGCATGTCGGCGCGGACGAGCGGAGCGCTGCTGGTGAGCTGTGCCCGGCGCAGCAGGGCCATTGAAAGATCGGCACCAATGCACCGTGCCCCCGCGTCCTCGAACGCGCGCGCGTGCCGGCCGGGCCCGCAGGCCACGTCGAGCACGCGCATGCCGTCATGCCACGGAAGGCGCTGCTCCAGTGCGGCCACCAGGCGACCCGCGTCAGCATCGTCGCGATGGGGATAGAGCGCGAGATATTCCTCGTTGAACCACTCCTCGAACCATTCGGCCATGGTCTTATCGGTTCCGCCGCGCCTTGTGGTACGGCTCCCCGCGCAGAATGGTCCAGGCCCGGTAGAGCTGCTCCAGCGCGATGACCCTGGCGAGTTCGTGCGGCAAGGTGAGTGGCCCGAGGCTCCAGCGCGCCTGCGCCCGCTCGAGCAGCTCATCATCCAGTCCATACGAACCGCCCACCAGGACGGCGATGGGCCGCGCCCGGAGCTGCCAGCGGCTCACCTGCTCCGCCAGCTGCGCGCTTGACCATGCTTCGCCGGTACGGGCCAGGCAGACCAGATCAGTGCCTCCCGCCACGCGTGCGAGGAGCAGGGCCGCCTCGTCCCGGCGCTGCACCTCGGGCGTCGGCGCCCGCGACGCCTCCCTCACCTCCACCTCGCGCACCGCGGTGTAGCGCGAGAGGCGCCGCAGGTAATCGTCACACGCCGCGCGGAAACTGGGCCGCAAGCGCCCGACCGCGAGGAGCGTGACGTCCATCAGGCATAGATCCCGCGCAGCCGGTGCACTTCCGCCACCCGCTCGATGGCCAGCATGTACGCGCCGATGCGATTGCTGGTCTGGTACTTGTCGGCCATTGCGGTGACTTCATCGAAGGCCCGCACCATGATGCGCTCGAGGCGGGAATTGACGGTCTCTTCGTCCCAGAAATAGCCGCCGCGGTCCTGGACCCACTCGAAGTAGCTCACCGTGACGCCGCCGGCATTCGCCAGAATATCGGGAATGACGAAGACACCCTTCTCGTCCAGGATCCGGTCGGCGTTGGCGGTGGTGGGCCCATTGGCGCCTTCGCAGATGATGCGGGCCTGGATATCACGCGCGTTCTTGCTGGTGATGACGTTCTCGAGCGCCGCCGGGAGGAGCACTTCGCATGGCAGCTTCAGGAGGTCCTCATTGGCCACGGCTTCGCCGCCCGCGAAGCCCGCGAGGAGGCGCTTGGCGCGAATGTGCTCCTGGGCCGCGTCGAGATCGAGGCCCTTGTCGTTGTAGATGCCGCCCGACTTGTCACTGATCGCGACGATGCGGGCGCCCTGGGCCTGCAGCAGCCGTGCCGCCACCGATCCCACATTGCCGAAGCCCTGCACCGCGATCCGCGCCCCCTCGATCGGGATGCCGTGGCGACGCAGCGCCTCGCGGGTGACAAACATGCATCCGCGCCCCGTTGCCTCCCGGCGGCCCAGCGAGCCGCCCAGCGAAATCGGCTTGCCGGTGACGACCGCGGTGACCGTGTGGCGCTTGTGCATGGAGTAAGTGTCCATGATCCACGCCATCACCCGCTCATTGGTGTTCACGTCGGGTGCGGGGACATCGGAGTCCGGTCCCAGCACCTCGATGATGCTCGAGGTATAGCGCCGCGTCAGCCGCTCGATTTCGGTCGCCGACATTTCCGAGGGGTCGCAGATGACGCCGCCCTTCGCGCCGCCGAACGGGATGTTGACGATCGCGCACTTCCAGGTCATCCACGCCGCGAGCGCCGTGACCTCGTCAAGGCTTACGTTCAGGTCGAAGCGGATGCCCCCCTTCGCCGGACCCCGCGACGTGTTGTACAGGACGCGATAGCCCGTGTAGACCTCCAGCTCGCCGTTGTCGCGCGGCACCGGGATGGAAACGGTGATCTGCTTCTCGGGGTTCCGGAGGATCTTGTAGATCCCGCCGTCGAGGTTGAGCTTTTCCGCGGCGTAGTCGAAGCGCGACATCATGGCTTCGAACGGGTTTTCCTCGGAGAGGAAGCGGTCCTTGTCGGGACGGATGATCGGACGAGTGGCAGCTGATGAATTGGGGCTGGTCATGGATGCTCCGGACTACGCTCCGGCAGATGGTGAGGTCCCGCGGGTGAACACGACACGTCAGCCGGCCACGGCCGACGCAACCACTGCATCGAGGGCGGCGGCCAGCGCCTCGCCGCCCGATTCCCATGTGAGATCGATGATGGCCACGAGCGGCTCGGCCACGCGAGCGGGCCACCGGTCACGAAGCTTGACGGCGTCAAGCTCCGAAATGACGACGTAGTCGGCACGCCGGGCCGCGTGTGCGAGCCACGCCACGTCCTCGTCGCGGAGCTCGCCCGTGGCTTCCCAGGTGGCCACTTGCACCGCCGCGCCGGTGGCCTTGATCTGCGAGACGAACGCACCCGGATCGGCGCTGCCCGAGGCGGCCACCACGCGGCGGCCGGCGAGCGCCGCCGCCGGCTGCTCCACTCCCGAGACCAGGGTCTCGAAGTGCCGTACCCCGAGGTGCGCGATCGCGATCGGCGCGCCGGCCGTGGCCGCGACCGCCTGCGCCAGGGTGTCGGCCGCCTCGCGGGTGGCACGCTTGCGGGTAATGACGATGGCGTCCGCGTCTCGCAGGGAACTCCAGGGTGCCCGCCAGGGGCCGGCCGGCACCGGCCAGCGCACCGCTCGGCTGCTTTCAGCCCCGAGGACGGCGATACGCAGCTGGGCGCCCGCCTCCCGCGCGGGGAAGTCGGCTTCCACCAGCGCCACCCGTGCGCCCGCCTCCGCCAGTTGACCGACGCCTTCGTGCGCGAGCGGCGCCGAGGCGACCCGCGCCGCGGGCACGGCGTGCTCAAAGGCGGCGCGGGTCCACGGCGACTCGCGACGAAGCACGATGGCAGGCTCGGCGCCGGTTGCAGCGAGATGCCGCGCAGCCCAGGCCAGCACGGCTCCCTTGCCCGAGTCACCGACCGTGAGGTTGGCAAATGAAATAATGGGAATGACGGAACGTGATGGCGCTGCCAGCCGGCGAGTCGATGCTGCGCGGGCGGCCATCGAGATGCGCCAGAGGCCCGCGGCCGGAAGCAACGCCAGACGCGCCAGGCGCGCATCGAGCCGCCTGCTCGTCCACAACCATCGCATCAGCCTGTGGGTACTGCCCCTGCGCGCCAAGCCCTGCTCCGTCCAAGAGTTGGGGGGCGAAATGTAGCCGGAGGACAGCTACCGATCTACTACCCGGGCCATCATGACGGCCTCGGCCGCCAGCTGGCTGTCCACGTAGGCCTTGCCGGCGAGCCGAATCGTGGCGCCGCGATTCTGCAGCACTTCAATTTCCATCCGGAGCTGGTCGCCGGGCACCACTGGCCGGCGGAACTTTACGTCGTCCAGGGACATGAAGTACACCACCTTGCTGGAGGGATCCTCCAGCTCGGACAGCATCAGCACGCCGCCCGTCTGCGCCATCGCCTCGACGATCAGCACCCCCGGCATGATGGGATGCCCGGGGAAATGGCCCTGGAAGAACGGCTCGTTGATCGTGACGTTCTTGAGCCCGACGATCCGCTTCCCCGCCTCGGCTTCGAGAATGCGGTCCACCAGCAGGAGCGGATACCGATGCGGCAATGCGGCAAGGATCCGCGCGATGTCCAGCATGCCCCCCCCGCTGCATTGGTGGTGAACAGCCGACAGGCGGCCCCGGATTCCCGGCGACCGCCTGCCGCACGCTACTCAGCGTCTCACTGACCCGGTGTCTTGAGCTCCGCGATGGCCTTGTCGCTGAGATCGAGCGAACGATCGGCCGCGATGACGGCGCTCGACTGGTTGCTCACGTCGAACACCATGGCATACCCTCCCGACTGGCGGAGCTTCTCGATCACCGCCACGGCGCGATCCTGCATGGGGCCCAGGAGCTCCTGCTGACGCTGCACCATCTTCTGCTGCAGCTCGTTGGCGCGCTGTTCCATCTGGCCCTGCTGCTGCTGCAGCTCGTCACGCTTGGCCTGGCGGGCAGCAGGGCTCAGCAGCGTGGCCTGCGACTGGAACGCGGATGCCGCCGAATCCAGCTTGGACTGGAGCTGCTGGAACTCGGTGCGGGACGAGGCAACTTCCTTGGCGAAGGTGGATTCGGCCTGGGCGTAGCCAGGCGTCTCCGACAGGACCTTCTGCATGTTCACGAAGGCCACCTTGGCTGGCGCGGCGGTCTGCTGGGCCGCGGCCGACGACGGCAGCACCACGAACAGCGGCAGGAGGGCGAGGGCAAGCAGGCCCCGAACGACATACTTCATGCGACGATCACTCCAGTTGGGGTCAGTCCGCGATAACGTCAGAAGAAATTGCCGACCTTGATGTGAAACATCCATCCCGGGTTCGGCTTCCCGTTTATGTCCTTCTTGTCAAAGCCATATGCGAGATCCACGCCAATCGGTCCCAGCGGCGACACCAGCGCCACGCCGACACCCGCTCCACGGAAGAGCCGGGTGGGATCCCATTGGCGGCTGGTCCGGTACACGTTGCCGGCGTCGAGGAAGGTATTGACGTAGAACGACTGACTCAGCCGCGCGCCGGTTTCAACAGTAAACGCGGCAAACGATTTTCCGAAGGCCTGCGGCGAGGCGCGATCGCCGCCCGCAGACGGGTCAAAGCCGTCTGGCGTAATGGAAAACTCGTCGTAGCCGCGGAGCGGAATGCCGAACTGCACGCCGCCCAGTGAATACTGCTCAAACGGGAAATTGCTGGCATTACCAAAGATGAATCCCGACTTGGCGGTGAAGCCCAGCACCAGCTGCACCCCGCCACCAAAGGGACCGTTGCCACCAATTGTCCCGAGCGGCGCGTACCAGTGTCCCTCGACGTCCACTTTCTGGTAATCGCCCGTTCCACCCAGAAACCCGCCGTTGAGTTCCCCCGCCACACTGAGCTGGGTTCCTGCGGTCGGGAACGGAAGGCCGATGCGGGTGTCTCGCAGCAGGCGCAGGCCGAGCGTCGAGCGAGTGCAGTTGTTGCAGACGAACGCCTCCTGGATTTCCTCGGAACCCTGGTCATAGCGGACCCGCTGCAGCCCATAGGAGGCGAATAGCCGGGTGAAGCGCGGGCTGAAGAACGGGAAGCCGATCTGCAGCGTGCCACCTGTCTGGCGGCGCCGCCCGAGGTCACGGATGACGAACCGCTGACGCGAATCGAAGAGCGACACCATGCCGGAAATGCGGCTGTCATTGATGGCCGGATCGCTGTAGCTCAATACGACGTCGTTGATATTCTCGCCGAATTGCCACTGCAGGCTGCCCCGCTTGCCCCGACCGAAAAGATTGGGCTCTTCGAGGCCGAGGAAGCCGCCCAACCCGGTTCCCTGCCCGAGGGATGCACCAAAATTGATGTTGCCCGTGCGCTTTTCCTCGACCCGGAAGGTGATGTCCACGTCGGGGCCGACATCGTTGCCGTTGGCGACCGGATCAATGGCGGGTTCGGGCATGGGCTGCTTGAAGAAGCCCAGGTTGGCAATGTTCTGGTATGAGCGGACCAGGGCATCCTTGCTGAAGACCTGGCCCGGGAGCATGACGATGGCGTCACGGATGACTCGCTCGTGGGTGACGTCGTTACCCACGATATTGATCTTGTTGATGGTCGCCAGCTGGCCCTCCTGGATATTCCAGGCAAGGTCCACGACCTGCGAGCCGTCGGGCAGTGTACGGCGGGTTTCCTGCGGCTGCAGGCGCGCGTAGAGGTAGCCGGTGTTGGCGTAGAGATCCTGCACCTTGGCACTGGCGCTTTCCCATGCCCCACGATCGAACACCGGATGCGCGTCACCAGGCGGGAACGGGAAGTAGGCCTGCAGTTCGGTCTCGGAGTAGCGGCGGTTGCCGCGGATCTCGAACTTTCCAATGCGATACTGATCGCCTTCGTCGACCGTGAGCTGCAGGATGCCCTTGGTATCGGACGTGTCGGCGAGGAGCGTGTCGTTGACAACCTGAAAGTCGATGTACCCCTTGCTGGCATAGAAGGCCGGCAGCCGATTGCGAGCGTCCTGGTCGAGCTGGTCTTCGTCGAACTCGCCGGAGCGGAACCACCAGAAGCCCTCCGGCTTGGTCGCCATCTGGCCCACCAGCTGTGCATCGGTGAACCGGTCGTTGCCATTGACCACGACCTGGCTCACGGCGACCCGCCGGCCCTCTTCGATGTTGAAGGTGACCTTGATCCCCTGGCCCGAATCGGCGGGGGCCTCGTCGGCCCGTACCGTGGCGGCGTAGAAGCCGCGCTCCTTGTACATCGAGTCGATCGCGGCACGATCACGCGCAATCTCCGCACGGTCGAGCGGGCGGCCTTCGAGCAGTTTCACCCGCTCGCGCACGTCGCCCGGCGAGATGCGCTCGGCGCCGCGCACCTCCCACGCCGCAAGCACCGGCCGCTCCTTGACCGCGAAGACAATCACGGTGGCGCCATTCACGTGCTTCTGCTCCACCGTCACATCGTCAAATTGGCCGGTGCGATAGACGGCAGCGACCGCGCGCTGGATCTCGCGATAGGAAATGGGCTGGCCCACTACCAGGGCCGCGGTGGAGATGATCTGGCTGGCAGAAACCCGGGCATTCCCTGTCACAGCCACGCTGTCGAGGGTAGGCGCGGGGGCGGGATTCTGGGCGGCAAGCGGAGCCGCGAGCGCGAGGCCCGCGGCGGTCACCATGGCGGCAATCAGTCGCATGCGTTCAAGGAGGCAGTAGGAGGCCCGTGCCGGCGATGGTCCGGCACGGAGCGGCTCAGGCCTTCTGACTGGTAAGGGCGCTGAAGACGAGGCGTTCCTTGTCCTCGGACACGTCCACTTCGATCTCGTCACCGCGGCCAACCTCGCCGAGCAGGATCTTCTCGCTCAGCGGATCCTCGATGTGGCGCTGGATGGCGCGGCGCAGCGGCCGGGCGCCGAAATTCTGGTCATACCCCTTCTCGACCAGGAAATCGAGCGCGGCGGGCGTGAGGCGCACTTCATCGCCCAGCCGGCGTTGCACTTCGCGCAGCAGGATGGTGACGATGCGCGAGATGTGCTCCCGATCGAGCGGGTGGAAGACGATGATGTCATCGAGCCGGTTGAGGAACTCCGGATTGAAGACCCGGTTGAGCTCGTCCTTGATTCGCTCCTGCATCCGCTCGAAGTCCTGCGACGCGTCCGCGCCGTGGAAGCCCATGGTCTTGCCCGACATGATGTCGCGGGCGCCGACGTTGGAGGTCATGATCACGACCGTATTCTTGAAGTCGATGATCCGGCCGTAGTTGTCGGTCAGGTGACCTTCATCGAGCACCTGGAGCAGGATGTTGAAGACATCGGGGTGCGCCTTCTCGATCTCGTCGAGTAGCACCACCGAGTACGGCTTCCGCCTTACGGCCTTGGTGAGCGTACCGGAGTCTTCATAGCCCACGTAGCCCGGGGGCGCGCCGATCAGGCGGCTCACCGAAAACTTTTCCATGTACTCCGACATATCGACGCGGATGAGCGCCGAGGCGTCGGCGAAGAGGAACCGGGCGAGCGCGCGGGCCAGTTCGGTCTTGCCGACCCCCGTCGGGCCGCAGAAGATGAACGAACCGATGGGACGCGTCGGGTCCTTGAGGCCGGCGCGGGAGCGGCGGATGGCGCGCGCCACCGCGCGGATCGCCTCGTCCTGCCCCACGACCGACTCGTGGATTTCGTCCTCCATGCGCAGCAGCCGCGTAGCTTCCGCTTCCTGCAGCCGCGTGACGGGAATGCCGGTCCAGCGGGAGACGATGAACGACACCGCTTCCTCGTCAATCAACGGCCGACGCGTCTGCCGTTCCCGCTCCCACTCCTCGTTGGCCTGGCGGATGCGGCCCTGGAGCTCCCGCTCCTGGTCGCGCAGGGAGGCGGCGCGCTCGAAGTTCTGGTCACGGACCGCTTCCTCCTTCTGGAGGTTGACCTGCTCGAGCTCGCGCTTGAGGTCGGCGATCTGCGGCGGCGGCGCCTGCGAGGCCAGCCGGGCGCGGGCGCCCGCCTCATCGATCACGTCGATGGCCTTGTCCGGCAGGAAGCGATCGGTGATGTAGCGCTCCGACAGCTCGGCCGCGGCCGTGAGCGTGCCGTCCGGGATTTCCACCCGGTGGTGGTCCTCGTACTTCTTGCGAAGTCCCGTGAGGATCTCGACCGTCTCGTCCACGCTCGGCGGCTCGACCATCACGGTCTGGAACCGCCGCTCGAGCGCGCCGTCCTTCTCGATGTACTTGCGGTATTCGTTGAGCGTGGAGGCACCGACGCACTGCAGCTCGCCGCGTGCCAGGGCCGGCTTCAGCATGTTGCTCGCGTCGATGGCGCCCTCGGCGGCGCCGGCGCCGACGAGGGTGTGCAGCTCGTCGATGAACAGGATGATGTTCTTGTTCTGGGCGATCTCGTTCATGACCGCCTTGAGCCGTTCCTCGAACTGGCCGCGATACTTGGTGCCGGCGATGACGGCGGCCATGTCGAGGGAAAGGACGCGATGGTCACGCAGCACGTCGGGACACTGGCTGTTGGCAATCAGCAGCGCGAGTCCTTCGACGATGGCGGTCTTGCCCACGCCGGGTTCGCCGATCAGGACCGGGTTGTTCTTCTTGCGGCGCGCCAGGATTTCCATCACGCGCTCGATTTCCTTGGCACGGCCGATGGTCGGATCGAGCTGGCCTTCCGCGGCAAGCTGGGTCAGGTCGCGGCAGAAGTGATCGAGCGCTGGCGTCTTGCTCTTCTTCTCGGCCTTGGGCTGCGCGGCCTGCTGCGGGGGCGTTCCGCCGCCAGCGGGCTGCGGCATGTCGCTGCCGAGGAGCCGCAGGGTCTCCGCGCGGCTCGCCTCCAGGCTCACGCCCGCATCAGTGAGCACCTGTGCCGCGATGCCCTTCTCCTCGCGCAGGAGGCCCAGCAGGAGGTGCTCGGTGCCGACGTAGGAGTGGTTGAGCTCACGAGCTTCCGTCATGGCGAGCTCGAGGACCTTCTTGGCGCGGGAGGTATAGGGCAAGTCGGGACCGGCCGCAGCGGCCGCCTTCCCCTTCTTGACCGTCTCCTCGATCTTCTGCTGGATGTCGTCGAGGTCCACGTTCAGGTTCTGCAGCACGGCCGCGGCCACGCCCTCGCCCTCGCGGATCAGGCCGAGGAGGATGTGCTCAGTGCCCACGTATTCGTGGTGCAGGCGCGCGGCTTCCTCACGCGCCATCTGCAGGACTTTCCGCACCCGATCGGTGAAATTGTAACCGTTCATTCCTGGTGTCTCGCCTTCGGCCGGCGCCGTGACTAGCGGCGCTCCACGTCGTCTTCGAGCACCCTGCGGACCAGCGCCGCGCGGCGCAGAGCGAGCGCGGGGTCTCCGAGGGGCAGGTTTTCAGCCACCGCCAGATGGGCCGGCTGTGACTGGATCAGCAGCTTGTTGAGGGTGTACATGCCGAGGCCGGGAATCAAGCCCAGCCCGGCGCCGAGCCGCACGGCGCTCAGCAGGTTCATGGCCTCGTCGAAGGACAGGTTCCGGGCGTGCCGCAAGAGGCCGTACGCGCGCCAGACCTTGTCTTCGATGATCGTCGGCGCGCTCTGGAGCAGCACCTGCCGCGCCTGTTCCTCATATTCAATCACCTGACGCACGACGCGCGCCAGATGATCCAGCAAGTCGGTTTCACTCTTGCCGAGCGTCGTCTGGTTGGACAGCTGGAAGAAATTTCCGACAACCTCGCTGCCCTCACCATACAGGCCCCGGAACGTCAGCCCGACCTGCGCCAGACCCTGCAGGACCCGGGAAACTTCCTTGGTGAGGACGAGGCCGGGAAGATGGATGAGGACGGATGCTCGCAGGCCCGTGCCCACGTTGGTGGGACAGGCCGTAAGATAACCGAACTCCGGGTGGAACGCGAAGGCAAGATGCCGCCCAAGTTCCCCATCCAGCCGGTCCACATCCGCATATGCGGCCTGCAAGGCGAAGCCGGAGTGAAGACCCTGAACCCGAAGGTGGTCTTCCTCGTTCAGCATCACCCCGATCCGGTCCTGATGCAGCAGCGCCGCGCCGTAGCGCACCCGGCCGCCGGGCTCGATGCCCGCCAGTTCCTTGCTGACCAGGTGCCGCTCATGGAGGAGCTGCCGGTCGGCCTCGTCCAGTCGATCCAGCCGGAAGGTGACGGCGCGGCTCAGCAGCACGGTCTCGTGGGCGGCAGCCGTCACGTCCCGAAGGATGCGCTCGCGCTCCGCATCGTCGCTCCTGCCCTGGAACGGGACCGCGGCCAGGTTGCGGGCCAGCCGGATCCGGGTCGAAAGCACCAGGTGGCTCTCGGGGCCGCTCGCATCGAGCCAGCCCATCCCGCCGTCGGTCATGAGCGAGAGGTCGATCATTGCCGCAGCTGGTCCCGGAGTTCCGCGGCAAGCTCGAAATTCTCCGTCTCGATTGCCACGCGCAGGCGCTCCCGCAAGTCTTCATCGGTCCGCACCGCCGGGGCGACGCCTCGCGCGATGTAGCGTTCGCCAACATGCACGGTCGAGCCGTGCAGGCGGCGAACCAGCTCCCGCAGCGGCGCCTCGAAGGCGGTCCAGCATTCGGCACAGCCCAGCCGCCCGGATTCGCGGAAATGAGCGAATGTGGCGCCACAGCCCGGACACCGCTCCGGCTCGGTGCTGTCGGACGTTTCGGCATCACCGATGGCCGCGAGGAAGCTGCCCAACGGCGTCTTGCCGGCCGGTGGCGGCTCCACGCCTCGTTCGGCGGCACAGCGCTCGCAGAGATGCACCGTGGTCACCTGGGAATCCTCGATCTGGGTCAGGTGAACCACCGCGTCCCGCTCGCCACAATTTTCACAGGTCATGTTGAGATGGCCTCCCATCCCGAGTGTGGCACCAGGTGACCACTCTCCATGGAAAGGATGCGATCAGCGCGCCCGGCGAGCTGCCGGTTATGAGTTACGACGACCAGCGCCGTCTCGAATTCACGCGCAAGCCGGGCAAACAGCTCGTGCAGCTGCTCCGCGTGGTGGTAATCCAGGTTGCCGCTCGGTTCATCCGCCAGGACCAGCACCGGGTTCATGACCAGCGCCCGCGCCACCGCCACGCGCTGCTGCTCGCCACCCGAGAGCTGCGCGGGCCGATGACTGATCCGGTTGGCAAGGCCCATGCCCTCCAGCAATGCGGCTGCCTGTCCCCGCGACTCGCCCGGCTCCCGGCCGGCGATGAGCATCGGCATCATCACGTTCTCCAGGGCCGAAAACTCGCGGAGCAGGTGGTGAAACTGGAAGACGAATCCTATGCGACGGTTACGGAGGCCAGCAAGCTCCGGCTCACTGAGCCGGTCGTAGGCCACGCCGTCCAGTGCTACCCGGCCCGCGGTCGGGGGATCGAGCGCGCCGAGGATCTGGAGCAGGGTGCTCTTGCCTGCCCCGCTCGCGCCCACGATGGCCACAAACTCTCCCCGCGCCACGGCGAGCTCCACCCCGGAGAGTACCTCGATGGGCTCGCCGTCGCCGCCCATGAAGACTCGGCGAACGCCGGTGGCCTCAAGCACGGCCGTCATTCGTGGCGGATGGCCTCGACGGGGGTGAGCCCGGCCGCCGAGCGCGAGGGGTAGATGGTGGCGACCACGGCCAGGAGCACACTGGCCACGACCACCGTGACCACGTCCGAGAACTGGGTCCGCACCGGGAGGTGGTCGATGAAGTAGATGGACGGATCAATGTGGACCATGCCGGAAGAATCCACGATGTACGAAATGGCAAGGCCCAGCGCCAGCCCGACCGTCGTGCCGATGACGCCGATGATGGCGCCTTGCAGCAGGAACACGCGCCCGATTGCCGGCGCGGTCAGCCCCATGGCGCGCAGGATGCCGATCTCGCGCGTCTTGTCGGTCACGACCATCGTGAGCGAGCCGACGATGTTGAACGCCGCGACGATCATGATAAAGAAGATGATCAGCCCCATCGCCAGCTTTTCCAGCTGGAGTGCGCTGAACAGGCTCGAGTTCTGCGCCTGCCAGTCGAGCGCGCGATAGGGATACTTGAGCTTCTCCTCGAGGCGACGCCCCACCGCCGGCGCCTCATCCGGGTTCTGCACCCGCACGGCGATGCTGGACACCGCGTCCCCCAGCCCGGTGAATTTCTGCGCCGTGGCCAGCGACATGGCGACAAACTGGTTGTCGTACTGGAACATCCCGGTGTTGAAGATGCCGGTAACTTCGAATCGCCAGAATCTTGGCGTGGCCACGCCAAGGGCGCGATTGACCCTGGCCGCGGTCGGCGGAATCAGCGTGATGACATCACCGGTGAAGGCATTGATGCGCGACGCGAGTCGCTCGCCCAGCAGGATGCCGCCATCCACGCCGTCCACCGTCGTCGTGAAGCTCAGGTCCCCCTTCACGATGGAGGACGGCAGTGACGTGACCGATCTCGTCCCGGTGTCCGGGTCCACGCCGAGGACGTTAACCGCCTCGGCGTAGTCGGCACCCTTGGTGATGACGGTCTGCGAAATCACCTCGGGGGCCGCGGCGACCACCTCGGGATCCTGCTTGATGATCGTGATCGCCTCTCGCCAGTTATCCACCCGGAGTCCGGCGCCGTAGGTCAGTACCCGCAGGTGCGGACTCGCGACCAGGATCCGGTCGCGGAGGTCGTTCCGGAGGCCATTCATCACGCCGAGCACCACGATGAGTGCCATCACGCCCACGGTTACGCCGCCGATGGAGATGACCGTGTTGAGGGAGGCGCCGCGGCGCGAACGCCGACCGCGGAGGTAACGGATGGCGATCCGTCGTTCGAGCGCCGACGGCCAGCGGAAAAGCGCAAACGGCCCGGAGCCGTTCACCCCTCCTCCGGCCGCATGGCGGGAAACAGGATGACGTCACGTATGGACGCGGCGCCGGTCAGCATCATCACGAGGCGGTCGATCCCGAGGCCCATGCCGCCGGCCGGCGGCATGCCGTATTCGAGCGCGCGAATGTAGTCCTGGTCGTACGGCTGCGCCTCATCATTGCCGGCTTCCCGCTGGCGCACCTGGTCCTCGAAGCGTGCCCGCTGGTCATCGGGGTCGTTGAGCTCGCTGAAGGCGTTGGCCCACTCGGTCCCATTGACGATCAATTCAAAGCGCTCCACGAGTCGCGGATCATCACGATGCTCCTTCGCGAGTGGCGAGAGCAGCTTGGGGTGATCCATTACGAAGGTGGGCTGGACAAGCGTCTCCTCCACGTACGACTTGAAAAGCTCATCCTGGAGCTTGGCGCCGCTCCACTGCGCCGCATCCGCGGCCGGCACGCCGTGCCGTATCAAGGCGCTGCGCATCGTCGCATCGTCCGCCGTCCGTACATCGACGCCGGCGCGCTCGATGAGGGCATCGGCAAAGTGTACCCGCGCGAACGGCGTCGCAAAATCGAAGGCGATGCCGTCCCGCTGCAGGATGGCGGTGCCGCACGTCTCCCGCACCACGCCCGCCACCAGCGCTTCGCAGAGCTCCAGCATCCCGTGGTAATCGGTGTAGGCCTGGTAGAGCTCCAGCATGGTGAACTCGGGGTTGTGCGTCCGGTCCATGCCCTCGTTGCGGAAATCGTGCCCGATCTCGTAGACGCGCTCGAGCCCGCCGACGAGCAGGCGCTTGAGGTACAGCTCGTCCGCGATGCGGAGATACAGCGGCATGTCGAGCGTGTTGTGGTGGGTGACGAACGGCCGCGCCGCGGCGCCACCGTAGAGCGGCTGCAGCACCGGCGTCTCGACCTCGAGGAAGCCACGCTCGTCGAGAAAGTGGCGGATCCAGGCGATGGCCCGGGCGCGGGTGCGAAACACGGCTCGCACATCCTGGCGCAGCGCCAGGTCGGCATAGCGCTGCCGATATCGCACCTCTGGATCCGTGAGCCCGCCATGCACCACCTCGGCGCCGTCCACCAGCTCGGTCTTGCCGCGTGGCAGGGGCCGGAGCGCCTTGCTCAGCATGGCCACGGTGGCCGCGCGCACGGTCACCTCGCCGGTGCGAGTGCGGAAGAGCGTTCCGGTGATGCCGATGTGATCATCGAGATCGAGCAGTTCGACCAGGGGCCATGCTTCCGCCAGCACATCGCGACGCAGGTAGGCCTGGATGCGTCCGGATGCATCCTCGACATGAGCAAAGGCGGTCTTGCCCTGTGAGCGCAGTGAGACGATGCGCCCGGCTACCGCGACCTCGGGGCCGGCCTCCCCCATGCTGTCGTCCCAGGCTGCGAGCGCCTCGGCCGCCGAGTGGGTGCGGTCAAACCGGTAGGCGAACGGAACGATTCCCAGCTCCGCGATGGCATCACGCTTGGCGCGGCGGTGCTCCTCGATGTAGCTGCGGCGTTCGGTCCCCTCGCTCACGCGGCCGTTCCCCCGAACTGCTTGAGATAGGCCTGGATGAACGCCTCGAGGTCGCCATCCATGACCCGCTGCACGTCGCTCACCTTCACCTCGGTCCGGTGATCGTTGACCATGGTGTAGGGCTGGAACACGTAGGAGCGAATCTGGTGGCCCCAGGAGATGTCCGTCTTGGTGGCCTCTACCGCGGCCTTGGCTGCCTGCTGCTCCTCGAGCTTCCGCTGGTAGAGCGCCGCGCGGAGCATCTTCATGGCGGTGTCCTTGTTCTTGTGCTGGCTCCGCTCCTGCTGGCAGGAGACCACGATCCCGGTGGGGATGTGCGTGAGCCGCACTGCGGACGATGTCTTGTTGATGTGCTGGCCGCCCGCTCCCGAAGCGCGGAAGACATCCATCTTGATGTCCTCGTCGCGGAGATCCACCTCGATGGTGTCGTCAATGTCGGGGTAGACGAACACCGAGGCAAAGGATGTGTGGCGTCGTGCCTGGGAGTCATAGGGCGAGATCCGTACGAGCCGGTGCACGCCCTTTTCCGCCTTGAGGAACCCGTAGGCGTACTCGCCCGAGACCTCGATGGTGGCCGACTTGATGCCAGCCTCTTCGCCCTCGATCAGGTCGAGCACGCGGACGGTGAAACCCTGTCGCTCCGCCCAGCGCACGTACATGCGCATGAGCATCTCGGCCCAGTCCTGCGACTCCGTGCCCCCGGCGCCCGGGTGGATGGTGAGCAGGGCATCCCGCATGTCGTCGGGGCCGCGCAGCATGGTCTTCAGCTCGAAGGCCTCGAGGCTCGACTCGAGCCGCAGGGCCTCGCGCTCCAGTTCGGCCGATAGCGCCTCGTCGGGCTCGGCTTCCAGCAGTTCAGCCATTTCCCGCACGGACGTAATGCGGCCGTCGAGCTCATCGAACGGCGTGACCCAGCCCTTGAGCTGCTTCACTTCCTGCACCAGCTCGCGGGCTCGCTCCTGGTTGGTCCAGAATGCGGGGTCGCCCTGCTGGGCCTCGATGTCCGCTATGCGCGCGCGCCTGGCATCGAGGTCAAAGAAAACCTCGGAGTTTGGCCAGGCGCGTGGCAAGGTCGTCGAGTCGCTCGGTCAGGTCAGCCATTCAGCACTCCATAAGGGATAACAAGCGAGCCGCCCGTCCGCCCGGCGGCGGAGGAGCGGCTCCGGGTTTCCGAAAGATAGACAGCTTCAGAAGATCTGGCGACCGTCCGCGAGGATTTCATTGAGCGCATCGCGAAAGTGTCCGGTGCCTTCTGCGATGTCCCTTCCGACCTGGTCCAGGTACTCCTCCCAGCTCTTCTTGATCTCTTCGTCGAACAACGCCTTGAGGTTGCCATCGCGCAGGCCCTCGCGACGCTTGGCCGGATGGTAGACCACCATGTCCGAGATCAGCGCTCTCGCCAGCCGCCGAGCCTTCTGCGACGGGTCCTGGGACAGGAACGGATTGACGGGGCGCCTGGTCTCGGGCGCAGGCTGCCGCGGCGGCGTGGGCGCCGGCCGGGGCGGGAGACCGGCCGGGCGCGGCATCGCCGGCGGCGGCGCCATGGGGCGAGCCGTTGCGGGCGGACCCACGACCGGACGCACAGGTGCCGCGGCCGCTGGTCGAGGCGCGGGGGTCGGGGGCCCTGCTGCCGGCCTGGGCGCCTCGGGCGTTGGCTCGGGCGGCGGAAGCCGCTCGGGCGCCGGCGAAGGTGGTGCGGGTACGGGAGGTACGGGCTCGGGCGCAGGCCGGGCATGCGCGGGCTGCCGCTCGGGAGCTGGACCAGGCGAGACGGCGGCGTCGGGTCGGACGGTGCTCGGCGCGACGACGGGATCGGGCGCCGGCACGGCGGCGACCGACGCCGCAGGCTCGCGGGCCGGCTCCTGTCCCACGGCGAAGATGGCGCTGCAGACCGCGCAGCGCGCGCGCACGCCGCCCTCCGGGACCTTCCGGGGATCCACCCGATACATGGTCGCGCAGTTGGGACAGGTCACGTTCATCGAAGATTCCTCATCGCTGTTCCCTTCGCCCCGCTCCATCGCCGCTCTGGCGCCGGTCCACCACGAAGATGGATCCCGGCAGCGTCTTGGCGTAGCTCTTCATCTCGGTGGCGAGTTCGCTCACCTGGGCCGGGTGCGCAAACTGCCGGTGACGATTGGTGACGATGCCGATCGACAGCGTCATGAGCGGCACCCGGTGCAGTTGTCCCCGCCGGTCCTTCCCGAAAAAATATCCCGCCCGCCGGTCCTGCTCGTTGTACTGGAGCGGAATGAGCGTGTCGAATACCGACAGTACTTCGGTGCACACGCCGTGGATCTCGCTCCCGGATATGACGAAGATAAAGTCATCGCCGCCGATGTGACCAACGAATCCCTCGCGTCCCGTCATTCCCTTGACGACATCGTGCAGGATGCGGGACAGCAGATAGATGACCCGGTCGCCATCGTAATAGGAGTAGCGATCGTTGAATTCCTTGAAGTGATCCAGGTCGGCATAGCAGACGGCGAATTCGCCGGCGCCGTCGAGGCGGCGCCGGATTTCACGCTCGATCTCGGTGGTTCCGGGCAGTCGGGTGGAGGGGTGCACCGACACATCGCGCTCGGTGCGGAGCGACATGGCCGAGATCCGGGCCTCCTGCTCCGCCACGGAAAAGAGGCCGGTGAGGACCTCGTCCGCGCCGGCCCGGAACCATGCCTCGACGGCGGCCGGCTCATGGTGGGAAATGAGCGCGGTCACGGGTACGATGGCCGTGAACGCATCGCTCTTGAGCCGTGCCACCAGTTCCACCCCGGCGGAACCGGCGGCGTCCCCATCGACCACGAGGATTCCCGGATGCCCTCGCAGCACGATGGCCTCGACTTCGTCGGCCGAGCGAAAGTTCTTGAGGGGCAATGCCTGCTGCTGCGCCCAGCGCTCGATCAGCGCGGGGACGGGGCTGCCATCCGGCGAAAAGAAGAGAATCGTCGGGCGAGTCCGCACCCAGTCCCTCAGGTAAGAGTCGAAAACACGCTAACTTACGGGCCCGGAACGGCCAAGTCAAACAAAGAATGCGGCGATCGCCATCAAGGCGTAGACCGCCAGCAGCATCACACCCTCGAACCAGTGCGACTCGCCATCAGTCGTGCCAATCGCGGTAACGATCACGGCCAGCCCGACGGCCATGACCTCGAAGGGCTCGAAGACCAGGTTCATGTCCCGACCCATCAGGACACCTGCAAAAACCAGCACTGGAGCCACCAGCAGGGCGATCTGGGTGCTCGATCCGTAGGCAATCTGCAGCGAAAGGTCCATCTTGCCCCGCCGGGCCATCAGGACGGCCGAGGCGTGCTCGGCGGCGTTCCCGATGATCGGGATGATGATCAGGCCCACAAACACCGTGCCGAGCCCGAGGGCGCTTCCCGCTCCCTGCACACTGTGCACCAGCATTTCGGACAGGAGAGCGATACACGCGGTCGCGATCGCGAGGACCCCGATTGCCTTGGCCACTGTCCAGGGCCGCCGGGGCATTTCGTGCGGATCACCGCTCATGAGCCACTTGTGCGTCTTGAGGGTGAACAGCAGCGAGAAGCCGTAGGTGATGATCAGGACCACAGCCACCGCTTCCGAGACGCGCAGGTCGGCCAGCCGCTCGTTGGCCGGGTGGGAGGCATGCAGGAGCGCCGGGAAGACCAGGCCCACGACCGCGGCCGCCAGCATGCCCGCGCTCATGCCAGAGGCGGTCCGGCTGAATCGCAGCTCGCTCGTTCGGAGGCCGCCCGCCACGAGCGAGAGGCCCATGATGAGGAGCAGGTTGCCGAGGATGCTGCCGGTGATGGAGTACTTGACGAGTTCTATCTCACCGGCGCGCAGCGCCATCAGGCCGATGATCAGCTCTGCGGCATTGCCAAAGGTGGCATTGAGCAGGCCGCCAACTGTCGGACCAGTGTGGGCGGCGAGATGCTCGGTGGCGTCGCCCATGAAGCCGGCAAGGGGAATGACGCCCGCGCAGGAGAGCAGAAAGACGGTGATCGGCTCCTGCCCCGAGTAGTGCGCCCACAGGGCGGCGGGCACCGCAAGCAGGAGGAGCCGGCGCCAGAGCGGGCCCCAGGCGTCGGGGTCCTTCCGCAGGTGCTTGAGGGGTCGTCTTGGCTTGACGGCTATCCCGGGTGGGGCGGGCGCCGACGGCAGAGCAACGGCCGTGGTTGGCGTCGGCGTCTCGCGCCGTCGCTCCGAACGCTTTTCGTCCGGCGCCCGCTCGCGGCGGCGTTCGGATTTAGCCCGCCGGCTTCCCGGCTCGCCCTTCTCCGCCGAACGAGCCCGCTCTGCCTTCGCAGCCGGCCGGGGTTCGGGTACCACCGTTGGTTCAGGCGGTGGCTCCACAGTCGGCTCGGGCTCGCTGACGTCAGGCTCGCGAGCCGGAGGGCGCTCGCGCTGGCGCTGCTCCCGCGGGAGCGGCGACAGGCCGGTCGCGTCAAAGGCTGCGTCGCGCACCGTGCGCGGTGACACGCCAAGGTCTGCCATGGCACGCGCGAGCGATCCGCGCGGCTCGGCGAAGGCAGCCACCAGCAAGTGGCGAGTGCTGGCCGGCT
The DNA here is from genome assembly GCA_035708725.1 of Gemmatimonadales bacterium. GTDB lineage: Bacteria > Gemmatimonadota > Gemmatimonadetes > Gemmatimonadales > GWC2-71-9 > CAMLHP01. Next base: position 58,398 of record DASTFH010000001.1, read on the forward strand.
CATTTCGCGCTGCCGCCTCACGCTCGGCCGCTGCTGCCAGTCGGCGGGCTTGGCTCGAGAGCACCAGGGCGTCCGGTGGGGTGTCGCCTCTACCGGCCCGAAGCCCTGCCTCGACCCTTTGAAGAAGGTCCGCCGGCGACACGCCGGCGCTCCGGAGCGCGGCATCCGCCTCGGGGGTGGCGAGGGCCACGAGCAGCAGGTGTTCCGCCGAAATCGCATCGCTTCCGCGGGCCACCGCTTCGGCCCGCGCAGCCTCGACGAGCGCGGCTTCGCTGGGACTGCCGCCCTGCTCAGTCAAGCGGCTTTGCCTCGTCCACCAGCATGATCGGGATGCCGTCTTCCACTGGATAGACGAGCCGGCACGCGTGGCAGGTGAGTGTCTCCGGGGGATCCTCGTGATACTCGAGGTCGCCCTTGCAGACCGGGCACACGAGGATCTCCAGCAATTCCGCGCTGAGGGTCATGACGACTCCGATTCCGCGATGGGAAAACCGAAACGTGTCAGTGCGTGCGCGTTGCGGCGCCACTTGGGCAGCACCTTGACCCACAGGTCGAGGTACACCTGCGCGCCAAGCAGCGCTTCCAGACGCCGCCGGGCGTGTTCGCCGATGGCCTTGATGGTCCGCCCTCCGCGTCCCACCACCATGCCCTTCTGGGATTCGCGCTCGACGAACAGCGTCACCCGAATGTACACCGGCGATTCCGACTCCCGGTACTCCTCCACCTCGGCGGCGAAGCCATAGGGCAGCTCGTCCAGGAGCAGCTCAAAGGCGGCCTCCCGCAGGTATTCCGTCACGAAGAACCGCAGCGGCTGGGTGCCCACATCGTCCGGGTCGAAGGCAAAGTCGCCCTCGGGAACGAGCGGCCGAATGCGCGCGAGCAGCTGGCGAAGGGATTCTGGTTCACGGGCACTGACCACCACCGCGGCCTGCTCCAGCCGTGCTCGCGCGGCAGCGCCCACCAGATCGGCCTTGGTGTACACGAGCAGGACGGGAGCGCGCGGCAAGCTCTCGAGCCGGGCGGCACGCGCGAAGGAGGGCGCGGGCGCATCGGGCGCGGAATGCAGGTGCAGGATGAGGTCGGCCGACGCCAGTGCTTCCTGGGCCGCCGCCATCATCCGCGCCTGCATCAGGTAAGCCGGCTCGAGCAGTCCGGGCAGGTCCACGAAGATGAACTGGGTGTCGCCCTCGGTCAGAAGGCCGACAACGGGAAGCCGCGTCGCCTGCGGTCGCGGGCTCACGATGGCGATGTGGGAGCCAACCAGCGCGTTCAGCAAGGTGGACTTCCCGGCATTGGGCGCACCGGCCAGGGCAATTCGTCCGCAGCGCGTCATGCGGATAACGTAACAGCGCGATTACACTTCCACGAATGGCCAACGAATCCCCTGCTCCCGACCTGGTAGTGCTTGCGGCTGGCATGGGCAGCCGCTTCGGCGGGCTCAAGCAGCTCACCGGCGTGGGTCCCGGTGGGGCGACACTGCTCGAATACTCGCTCTACGATGCACGGCGCGCTGGGTTTGGTCGCGTGATCTTTGTCATCCGGCCGGAGATGCAGGCCGACTTCCGGGCCTTCGCCGAAAGCCGCCTGCCCTCGTCACTCGCATGGGCAACGTGCCTGCAGCGCCTGGAACGTTCCTCGACCGCTGCGAGCCGGCCGGACGTGCGCACCAAACCCTGGGGCACGGCGCACGCCGTACTCGCGGCGGAAGGCTCCGTCACCGGATCGTTCGCGGTAGTGAATGCCGACGATTTCTACGGCCGGGAAGCGTTTGAAAGTGTCGCCACGTTTCTTCGCACCAATCGTACGGACTGGGCACTGGTGGGTTACCTGCTGGCTGATACACTCTCACCGGCTGGCGGCGTGAATCGCGGCGCCCTGCATGTCACGCCCACGGGAGCGCTGGAATCCATCGAGGAGGTGCTGGACATCGCGCGGACCGAAGACGGAGCCATCGTGGGCGTCGGCGAAGCCGGCCCCCGCGTACTCGCGGAGCAGCAGCTCGTCTCCATGAACTTCTGGGCTTTCAATCGCCCGGTTTTCCAGGACCTGCATGCCGGGTTCGCGCGCTTCGTCGCTCGTGCCGACATCGAGCGGGATGAGTATCCCCTGCCAGTAGCCATCCAGGATGTCCTCACCGCCGGCGAGCGCTGTGTGCGTACTCTGGCCCCCAGGAGCCGGTGGTTCGGGATCACGTATCACGATGACCTGCCTGGCGTGCGCTCGGCGCTCGCGCGACTGGTGGCGGCGGGTGAATATCCCGAGCGGCTGTGGAGCTGAGGCCAGCCGAAGTGCGGCACTTCGCCCTGGACGGCGTTCCGGTCGCGGTCGTCCCCGAGCGCGGGGGTCATATCAACCGCTCGTTTCGCGTCCGGTGCACGAGCCCGGGCGGTGAGCGGCAGTATCTCGTCCAGCGACTCAATCCGCGGGTCTTCGCTGACGGCGAGCGCGTCATGGCCAACGTCAGCGCGGTCACGGCGCACGTGCACGCGAGCGCGCCTGCCCGCAGGACGCACCTTCCGCAGCAGCATGAACTCGTGCTCGTGCCCACTCGGGCTGGCGCCCCGTGGTTCACGGCATCCGACGGCGCCATCTGGCGCGCGTTTCCGTGGCTCGCCGGCACGCCGGCCTGCGGGCGCGCCACCACTCCCGTGACTGCGCACGCGACAGGCCGAGCGTTCGGAACCTTTCTCCAATTGCTGAGCGACTACGCCGGACCGCCCCTTGCATGCACTATCCCCCACTTTCATGACACAGCACGGTATTTCGAGCGACTCGAAAGCGCGGTGGCCGGTGATGTTGCTGGTCGCGCGTCACGAGTGGTGGGCGAGCTCGAGCGCTGCCGGCGCCATCGGGCTGTGGTGGACGAACTGCCGAGCGCTGGCCAGGAGGGCGTTCCCGTTCGGGTAATCCACAACGACGCGAAAGCAGCGAACGTGCTGCTCGACGCCCGGGATCGTCCGCTCGCGGTCGTCGATCTTGACACCGTGATGCCCGGATCGGCGCTCTCCGACGTCGGCGACCTGCTGCGATCGCTGGCGAGCCCGACCGCGGAGGACGAGCCGGATCTGTCGACGGTGCGGGCCGAGCCGGCGCTGGTGCTCGCCGCGCTGGCAGGCTGGTTTGCCGGTGCCGGGACCGCGCTCAGTGAACGTGAGCGCGCGAGTGCAGTGCTGGCCGGTTGCGTCATCACACTGGAACAGGCCGTCCGGTTCCTCACCGATTACCTGACCGGCGACATCTATTACGCCGCGACCGATCCGGAGCAGAATCTCCGGCGCACTCGCACCCAGCTGCAACTCTTCGATTCCTTGCTTGTGCAGCGACGAGAGCTCGAGCGCGCAGCTCACCATCTTCCGACCGAGGTTGACTGATGATCCGGTGCGTTCCGGCGTTTGTCGCCACTCTCGTCCTTGCCAGCTTCGCGACGGCGCATGGCCAGGAGCCGGCGCACCTCGTTGCGCGCTGGAATCCGGATTCCTTTGGCAATCATCGCATCGTGGTGGCGGTCGCGGAATCCACCACGGCTGTTCGGGCTCATCTCAGCTGGCGTCGGCGCGACCGGCATCCTGAGGCGAAGCGAATCCTGGTCTACCCAGCCGGTGATTCGGCTCGCGTGCGCAACGTGCGGGTCGTCTCCGCATCGCAGATGAGCGGCGACCTGGCCTTTGAACCGGCGGCCGGCCCCGGGGAGTACTGGATCTACGACATGCCGTACACTGGCAGCGTCAAGTCCAATTACCCGAAGATCACGTACCCTG
>DASTFH010000002.1:0-10141 GCA_035708725.1 Gemmatimonadales bacterium
TGCGGCCAGCCGGGGCCGCCGTGGATGAACAGCAGCACCGGGTGGCTGGCCGACGCCGACGTGATCTCGACGTATTGCGGCGACCCGCCGAGGGTGAGGTACGCGTGCTCGGCGACAGCATCGGCGGGCGCGGCGGTCTTCGCGGGCGAGGAGCTTCTGCATCCGAGCAGGAGTCCTAGCCACAGGGAAAGCAGGCGGAGCTTCATCACTTTGACCCGGGCTGGTGATGTCTAACGAAAGACGCGACGGGCGCGCGCGTCAATGCAGCCGCTCTACCATGCAGTTCGCAGTGAACCAACGTGCAGGATCACTCCGTCCAGGGATCTGCGCTCAAGGATCCTGGACGTTCGCATCTCCTGCCCCTCCCTCGATGCCGAGCAATGCGTCAGCGCCGTGACAGATCCCGCTCCACCCAGCCCACGGGATCCTCAAGGTGGGCAAGATCGAGGTGCACATCTGGCTCGATGCCGTGCCCACGCATGCCACCAGCTGGCAGCCTGTCGTTTCGCGCCAACGTGGGATAGCCGAGGTACCAGCGATGCTCCTCGGGTGAAAGCGGAATGATCGACACGCTCTGATAATCGAGCGCGCCCGCTGTCGGCTCACCATATATGGTCACGCGTGCGCTCTGCCTGGCATAGAGTGCCACGACCTCAGCCGCGCTCACGGTGCCATGGTCCACGATCACGCCGACTCGGCGCGGGCCCTGGATGGCGGGCGGCATTCCATCCGGTGGCGGCGGCGACTGCGGATCGAGGAACGGCACCAGTTGACCGGGGGACCTCTCCAGTCGCGCCACGAGCGCTCGCACGAACGCGCTGGTGTCAGGCCCGAAGGCGCGGCGGGCGAACGCGATCTGGTCGGGCGATGACAGCATCCGGGCGGACGCCTGGTCAAGCAAGGGGGGAGCAGCCTGTCCGTCCGTCACCATATATGGCACGAGCGGAAACACCGTCGCGATCGAACCACCCTCATTGCCGCGCAAGTCGAGGATCAGCACATCCACCGACTGCAGCGCCTGCGCGCTGGCTGTCACGAGACTATCGAGCACCGGGGCGTAGGCAGGATCATTGGACGGCATCGCCACGATGGCGGCGCGATCATGGATTCGCAATGTCGGACGATGCGGATCGGCCGGATCGAGCTGCCCAGGAACGAGAGCGGCAGCCGGCGCTTCTCGCCCCCACATGCCGGGCGAGGTCCGAAGCAGATCGCCACGATAGAAATCAGCCTCCAGGCGGCGCCGGGCAAAGTTGGCCAGCGAGAGATCGGCCTGGTAGCGACCCGGACGAATGCGAGTGAAGCGGGCCCGTACCGCGCCTACCGGCCAGCCAACCGTATCAGGCGTGAGCACGACGGCAACGTACCGGCCGGATCGCGGAGTACCTTCGGGTTCGACGGCGGCCCTCAAGCGGCCGTCGGTCCAGATTCCCTCGATAGGATCACGCTGAACGTCGGGACGCGCGAGTCGAGCCTTGAAGGCGAGCGAGTCGAATGCGAGAACCGTGACCGCGTGCTGGCGACGCACGACCTCGCTGTCATCCAGCTCGGCGCTCTGGAACAGGAAGAGATGCGGGTCGCCGAACCAGGCGAGGTAATCCTGCAGCAGAGCAAGGCAGCCGTCCGATGAGGCATGCGCGGCCCTGGTCCGCAGGCGCGCAAGCGAAGTGTCGTACTGGGCACGCCGCGCGCCGCGCACTTCGAGAAAGAAACCCGCGTAGTCGGATTCGACCTTCGCACTGAGGTGCGACAGCGTGGTGGGACACGGCACATCCTGCGCAGCCACCGCAGCCCTGTGCGGAACGACCGTTGCGAGGAGGAGCGAGCACGCAAGGCCTGGGATTTTCATGGTGCGTCCGAGTGACTGGTCCGGCACTGGATTTCAGAGCGTGAAGCCATACGGCGGCGGGACGGCGAGGTTTCAGGCAGGATCGCAGCGGGCACGGCACGCGGCGCCGAACGAGGTGGCCGGCGATGTCTACTCCGACGGCTCAGCCTGCCTCAGCATGACCGGCGGCACGACGTGCGAGGTGGATGACGAACTTCATCAAGTTACCGAGCCGGGAGCCCGAATCACGGGCGTATGCGAGCGGATCAGGCGCGCCGCGGCTGAGACCAGGTCGGCGTTGTCCCGTGCCGCGCGACCATCGGGGAGCAGCGTAATGTCCTCGAGGCCCGTACGGATACCGTGCCCTCGCTCGAGCGCACGCTGATTCACGGCCCAGCACCCCGTGTCGTAACCGTGATGTACCTGCTCCAGCGTGATGCCGGCCTTCAACACGATGTCCTCCATTGTTGCGGCGTGCTGGATGGCGACAGCCGGATCCGGATCGAGCGGCTCGATCAGCACCCGGCGACACCGGGCTGCCAAGCCCGAACGGACGAACGCCCGCGCATCGTCGGCGGTCAGCAACCCGGCCTCGATACCTACGCCGCGCGAGAGCAATGACTCACACAGGTCCTGGATCCCCGGCTCGCCCTGATTGGCAGACACGAGATCCGGCAGCTCCTCCCATGCCTCGACCAGGCCGAGGCGCTCTCCTGGCTGGGCCACGATCGTGGCCGACGTGGTCAGGGATATCGAGGTCGCGGGGCAGAGCGCCCGGATAGCGCGCAGCACCTTGGCGCAGGCGGCACCGTCGAGCGTTTCGCGGCCGGCCTCGTCAAACGCGTGCACGTGCACCGAGTGCGCGCCGGCCTGAACGGCCGCGCGGGCCGCGTCCGCAATCGACGCCGGAGCGCGAGGAGCTGCCGGATGAATCCGGTCACCGTTGAGCGCAGCCTGCAGAAACGTTGGCACGTGGGTTTACACCTTCTTTCCCGACGAGCTGATGGAGCGCGTGCCAGTCCGCAGTGACGGCGTCATCGTGCGACACAAGGAAAAGCCTGCTGCGAGTCTCGTGCGTGCGGGCAACCCGATGTTCCGCTCCGGCTGCCCAGCCTATCTCGGGATGACAGGCAGCACCACGTGCGAAGGGTGCGACGCGTCATGAAGCACCGCCTGGTGCGCCAGGACGAACGTTGAATCGCGTTCGTTGCTCCCGCCGGTGTTGAGATTGCGGTCATACTTCGGGAAGAGCGCTGACGCAATGCTCACCCGGATACGGTGGCCCGGCTCGAACACCCGTGACGTGAACCAGAGGTCGATGTCGTAGCGGTTCACCTGTCCCGGCACGAGCGGTACCGCGTGATCCATGCCCGCCCGGAACCGTGCCCGCACCAGCCCGTCCTGCACCCGCTCCGCATGCCCATCGGGCCACACATCCAGCAGCATGATGCTCCAGTCGGTATCCCGAGCGTCACTCGACGCCCACAACACTGCCGACATCTCGCCCGTGACCTCGAGGGGCCGGGTCAGCGGCCTGGAGGTGAACACCAGCGCGTCACGCCGCGTGGCGTTGAGCTGGGTGTAGTCCTCGTTGAGCGACTCCTCGAGTTCGCGCGAGTCGATGAGATACGGCGTGGGGTTGCCCGGGTCGTAGGTGAACGTGTCGCTTGGCGCTCCGGTGGGCGGCACGGAGTCGAGCAGGCCGTCGCCACTGCTCGTCTGCGCGTGTCCGCCGGAGGTGATGTACCAGTTGGTCAGCACCTGCCGGTCGAGCGGCCAGGAGTTTTCGGTTCGCCAGGTGTTGTCACCCTGGACGAAGATGTCGAGGTGCGGCAGCGTGTCCACGCCGTTGTCCCTGCCGAGCAGGTAGTGATCGAACCACCGCAACTGAAGATCGCGGTATGCGTAGCGTGCGTCGGGGCCGAAGTCACCGGCCACATAGTCCACACCCTTGTGCGCACCCACGCCCATCACGATATGCCAGTTGGGATGGTCCGGCACCTTGAGCAGGGCGTCGGTGTAGTAGGTTGGCCCGCGGGAATCGTCGTGCCAGCCCGCCATCGACAGCACCGGTGCCCGCACGTTGACGATGTAGGTCGTGGCCGCGTGCCGGCGCCAGTAGTCGTCGAGGGTCGGGTGCGCGATCCAGCGGTCCCACATCGGCACGTCACCGCAGCCGAGGCGCTGAGGCAGCGTGGAAAGTGGCAGGCGGGTGATGGCCTCACCGATATCGAGGTCAGCCGTCTGCGAGTCCATGGTCCGGTTTCGCATGAGGCAGGCCCAGTCGACGTTGACGGGCCCGAACGCCATGGCGGCATAGGGGACGATCATCCAGGGATCGGCCGTGGCCGCAGTGGGAGAAATCGCCGCCAGGTGCGGCGGATTGCTGACCGCCGCGTACCACGCCAGCCGGCCCTCGTCGGAATGGCCGATCATGCCGACCTTCCCGTTGGCGCCAGGCAGCCGTGCCGCCCACTCCACCGCGTCGTAGCCGTCCGGGATATCGTGGTCGTAGTCGCCGAAGTCCCGGGCATCGCCGCTCGATTCCTCGCGCCCGCGGACGTGCTGCGCAACGAAGATGTATCCGCGTGACGCCCACCAGCGGCCGGCGCCGCGCAGGATTCGGCGGTAGGGCGTCCGCTGGAGCACCACGCCGAAGGGTCCCGGTCCAACCGGCCGGGCGATGTAGGTGGCGAGCCGGGCACCGTCGCGGGTGGGCATGAATACCAGGGTGTCCTCGGTGACCGCGTACTGTGAGTCGGAGGCCGGCATCTTCCAGACCTGGTACTCATGCTCGACGACGCCCGGCGTGCCACGCCGAACCAGGCGAAAGCGGTGATCCGCCACGTGGCCCCGCACGTACTCGAGGCCGGCGAGCGAATCGCCGTGCCAGGCCGCGCGGAGCACGTGGGCCGAATCCTGCGCCAGCACCACGCTGTCGCCGTACGTGGCAACGTGGTGCACCGTCAGCAGGGGTTGGCCCGTGCGCCGCTTGAGGAAGCCCACGTTGCCGGAGTCTCGTCCTGCGAAGTGTGCAAACGCCATGCGGCGCCATCCTTCGAAGCCGAACTTCGGTTGCGCGGAGAGCGCGATATACACGTCCCAGTCGCCGGCCAGGTTCCGGCTACTGGATTCGCAGCCCTGAGTGAGCGTGGCGGTACAGGCGAGTGCCGCGAGCAGGATGAACTGCGTGCGCGTAACGAGCGGCATGTTCCCTCAGTCGTGAAGTGACTCGGCGAGCCCGAGGAGAATGCCCTCGGGACCCCGGATGTAGCAGAGCCGGTACACGTCCTGGTAATTGACGACTTCATCGACCACCGTCGCGCCGAGCTTGCCGAGCCGGACAAGGGTATCGTCGAGGTCATCGACGGTGAACATCGCACGCAGGTATCCCAGCGAATTCACGGGGGCCGTTCGGTGATCGGACACGACGGCGGGGGCGTCAAAGCGCGAGAGCTCGAGGCGGCTGTGGCCGTCAGGCGTGCGCATCATGGCGATCTCGACGCGCTGACCACGCACGCCGGTGACGCGGCCGGCCCAGTCGCCCTCGATGGGCATGCGGCCCTCGAGTGAGAGGCCCAGTTCGAGGAAGAACGCGACGGCCGCATCGAGGTCCTCCACCACGACGCCGACATTGTCCATGCGCTGTACCGCCATGCTGCCTCCCCTTGATCAAGTCGTCTTTCATCGCCCGGTCTCGCCGCCCTCGGCGCGGAAGATCCATTGAACGCCGTAGCGGTCGTAGAACTGGCCGTAGATCCCGAATGGCATCTGGCGCAGGTCCTGGAACCGCGCCTGCTCGGCACCCTGGGATAGATTGTCGAAAACCGGTCGCAGCTCCGTGTACTCGGTGGCCAGGACGAAGATGGCCGACATGTTTCCCAGCTTGGGCTCGAATGCCGGGGACGCCATCCAGTCGGTCGCGGAGATCTCGATTGCTCCGCTTGCCAGCTGGGCGTTGATGATGCGCCCGTGTTTTTCGGGCGGGAACTGCGCTTTCATCGGCGTATCACCGAGCCTGGTCAGGATCAGGGACCCGCCCAGGCATTGGTGATAGAACGTCATTGCCTCGGCGCAGTTGCCGTCGAACAGAAGGAAGGGAATGGCTCGGAGCATACGGGGCAGCCTCGAAGGCCAGGAGAAGGAAGCGCGGGTGTCAGGCGACGGTCGTTCCGCGATGCATGGCTGAAAACTGGCTGCTCGCGCAGCACAGGGAAGACGGGCTGAGGCTCAGCCTGCCCGTCCAACGGCAATAGGCCTTGCACTCTCGAAGCTCATTCCGTGATCGGTCCTTGCTTGTGCCACCTATTCACCGAAGGCGCGAATCAGATGCCTAAGAGTATCCGGGACGCCGGCGCCCTCGTCTGCTGCATGCAGCGACGAGTTCGCGACGGCCGCGCTTGCGACACGGGCTCACGGATCGTCGGGCTCGGCCAGCACCCACGGGGCGCGCGTAGTGAATTGCAGCTGCACGAGGTCATGACCGAGGAACGGCTCCGGTACCAAGTCCGCCCTATTCTCCAGCAGCCAGCCGAAGTCCGGCGTCACAGGACGCTCGTCCGGGGGCCTGCTGCGAAGCACGCGACCGACGGTGTGAAAGACCCCCCCCATAGCGATGCCAGCCGTCCTCATAGCCTCTGGGATCGCGGTGCGTCAACGGCGCGCCGGCGCGTCCGCGTGTGGTGCTGCCTTTGGCTGGTGGACCGCCGCCGCGGGTTGAGCATCCAGCGTGCGCTGGGGAAAGGCGATGAGCTCGAGCGCGTCCGCCCGACTATATCGAACAATGAACACGCCCGCAGCAGCCAGTCCAATGGGTACGAGGATGCCGAGCCACGGCTCGCGCCCCCGCACCGCGCACCCGGATCGCCAGATGCAGACCAGCACCACGCCGAGCACGAGCAGGAGAGTGAGTCCTACCAGCGTAAGCCACAACACGAGGAAGGCGATGGCCGGGCCGGGCAGGCGCACCCGCAGTCGAATGCGGCATCCAGTGGGCGTCGGGCGGATGGTCGCGAGCAAGAGGCGCGATACTTGTATGATGCCGACTGGCCGCCGGACCCGCAGGCGGAGTCGCTCGCCGCGTATCCGCGCATACATGCCCGGTGCATAGCTGAACGGCAGGGCGACCAGCGAGTCTGGCAGAGTCGTTGCCCTCAGGCGCTGGTGGCACTCCGTGAGCGAGAGCCGAGTGTCATACAGCTTGCTGAACATGAATGCTTTGGTGAGGGTGGGCTAACGACCGGCGCTTCAGCGGCGGGCCCTTGTGCCGGCGCCCGCACAATCCTTCGTTCCGCAGCGTCCTCACGGGACGCTGCGCCCGAGCGGAGCTCGGGACACCTCCGGCCCGTCGGCTGCATGCGCGGGTTAGGCGGCGGCCCCCGCGCACGCACCTGCGCGGTCATTCCTCTTCAGCCGGCCTTGTAGTACCTTACCCCGCCCCGCCACTCCGGCGGTGTCCCCAACCTGGAGGCCCGTATGGCAACGCGCCGCAACAACCTCGACGAGCTGCACTGCTTTTGAGCGCACCAGCAAGCGGCGGCACGGCTACCCGTCCGAAACCCGCGTGAAGCGCGGGGTCCGCCTGGTGCACGGCGACAAGGAGCTGCTAGAGAAGCTCGGTCGCAACGATCTGTGCCCCTGCGGTTCCGGACGCCGGTTTCAAGCGCTGCTGCCTCCACGGCGGTAGCTACGACGGGGTCCTCCGGGACTACTACTTTTAGGGACTGAGTGATCAAGGGGAGCGGACTCTAGATATGGGTCCGCTCTCTCCTTTTGAGCCGTCCACCTAACGGTTGGCGCTTCAGCTGCGGCGGCGGATCCGCCCACAGCACAATCCTAAATGATTCCGCAGCTTGGCCGCGGCGAGGCTCGTGGAGCGGAGAGCCCTGGCCTCGGAGCGCCGTCAGCTACAAGCGCTGGTTAGGCGGCCTGTGTACCCACGCGCTGTAACTCCGCTATGAGGTGCCCGGTGAGGGCCCCTATCCGCGTTGTCGCCATCGCGAGTTGGTATCGAAGCGTCTCGCCGCTGAGCACAATCACGCGCCGGGCCCTGATCATACGAGGATCGTTGAGAAAGTGAGTGGTCTCGCCCTCAAGGTGAAGGCCATCGGGCGTGATCGTAGCCACCAGCTGCGCAACCTCGAGGCGGCCATTGTCCTGGACGTTGGTCCATTCAATGATGCCGGGCGCCGTGACGCGCAGAAAGCCCGACTCCCAGTGCGACGGGCCGTACGCGGCGCTCCCGATCGGCCGGTGCCGCGCACGCTGCTCGAAGTGGATGTGCTGGCGGTCGGCTTCGGTGGAAAAGTGGAGCATCTCGACGTACTCGTGCGGGGGAATGGTCGGGAACTCAGCGCGCCCGCCGCCCTCCCAGTGTCCCAGGAGTGATCGCAATGCCGCCAGTGTTGAGTCCATGATGTCGGTCATCGGGATGAGGGTTCGAGCCGACCGCGACCTGACGCCTGGCGCTTCAGCGGCGAGGCGGCGGCTGCAGCCTGAGTGACGTCACCAGCGGAGGCCGCCGCCCCGCCAGCTGCATTTGCATGTTAGGCCGAACCTCGCTTCATGCTCATCTGGTGGCGCCACATGCGGAAGCGGCCCGACTGGATCCCAGCACTGGCGATTTGTGACCGCCTCGTCCAGCGTCCAACTGCGGAATCGCCGTACCAAGCAGCGCCCGCCTTCAGCCAGCAGTGCTCTGCGGCAGCGAAGGCCAGACTCAGAGTATCATGCTCGATGCGTACGGCATACGACGCGGTGCCCTTGAGCAGGCACTGGAGCGGGTGGCCGAGGACTGGTGTGAGATCCACGACCATCCTGCCTTGTAGGGTGCTCGCGATGCTCCATCCGAGCGAATCTGTCAGCTCAAGCTCACCCCGCGCCACCGAATCTCCCCGCGCGAACTCGACTATCCAGCGCCCCACCGCCGCGCCTCGGGGATCATCCGGTCTGTACTCGGCGAGCGTCGTTGGCGAGCGAAAGAAGGGCTTGCCACATGCTGACGTGACTAGCAGGAGAATCCCGACCGTCACCGCACTACGGACCATGCAAGCCTCTCACGTTTCGGCCTAACGAGATGCAAATCAGCTGCGGGGCGGCCGCAGTGTGATCGTCTCTACCAGCGGAGGCCGCCGCCTCGACAGCTGCAAGCGCGGGTTAGACCGTCACTGGATACGCACAGCACAGAAGTACGCTAGCGTCGTCGGCACGACGGAGCCTCCAGTATACCACCCGCGAAGCCCGCGTGGCGTGGCTTCGATGACATCGTATGACTCACCGTCCTCAATCAGGAAGCTGTCGGCACGGCCGAAGGCCATGCCGCCGTCCTGTCCCAAGACGCCTGTGATGGCCACGGTAGCTGGAGCAGCCGCATCGAGGGCGCGGAGTCGACCTCGAATGACGGTTCCGCGCGCAAAGACGCCGCCGCTGCGGGCCAGTCGCCGCGCCTCCACGGGCGAGGCGCGCCATACTTCGAGGCGATATCGTGTGAGCCGATCAGCGGTGCCTTGCATCAGCTGTGCCTCGGTCAACACGAATGTACCCGTTGCCAGCGCCACTGGCACATGAGTGCTTGATGTGGGTGGAATGTGTAGCACGCCTGAGTCGGCGGCCCCACCCAGGGCGCGCTGTGCGATGTTCGCCGTATCCCACTCGGCGTGCCACGACCGTACCAGAGCTGAGCCCACAGGAGTGCACGCCTGTGGAAGCTGCATGCCCATCGCCGATCCTTGGGCGCCGCCCAACATCAGGTAGACGGTGAAGGCGACTGTCAAACAGCGTCGATAGCTCGGCATCGAGTGCCCATGTGAACGGTCTAACGACAAGCGCTTCAGCGGCGGGCTGGCCGCCGCACACAAAATCAATGTTCTGCTTCAGCCACAGGGACGCAAGCAGTGCAGGGAATTGCGGCTGGCACGCGGCCCGGCCGCTGCAAGCGCGTGTTAGACCGCTCACCCTGTTTGCACAGCGGTGGCAAGGATCTCTCTGACGGCACTGGTCTTCCAGACCATCCCGATGTCCGACTCAGGGTTGATTCTTCCGCTGTACACCCCGAGAAGCCGAAAGCGCGGGAGCCCATCACTGATCATGCTGCCGTCCTCGAGAAGCACAGGGCCCAAATTGCGTTGGACAATTACGGGCGAGCCTGACTGCCCAGGGCGAGTGCGGCAGTCCACGAGGAGAATCGGCAACCCCAAGTAGTCCACTGATGGCTCTGACGCCACAAAACCTGTAGCCCAGATTGCATAGCCGCCTGCATCCTTGCCGAAGGGGTACCCAACGACGCTGACCGGATCGGACGGTCCGTACACAATC
>DASTFH010000003.1:0-120108 GCA_035708725.1 Gemmatimonadales bacterium
GCCGCCGCGCGGGCCGTTCTGCCATATGTGTAACCCGGGACCGGGCCTGATTTCGATGTTCCTGGCGCCCGCCCGACCGCAGCGGCGCCAGCCATCGTGCAACACTAATGGAGAGCAGCGGCATTGGCTAGGTTGGTCGAGGTGGTCGAGGTGGTCGAGAGGTCGAGGTGGTCGAGTGGTCGAGTGGTCGAGTGGTCGAGCCCTTGATCCCTTGACCATCTTGTCCCCCTCGACCTATTCCAGCTGAAAAAGATCTATCAGCTTCGTCAACGTCAGCAGGAATCGCAATTCGTCATTGGCGTTCCGGAGGACCACTGGCACCCGGCGCTCGCTGGCATGGCGCTGGACCAGCATCAGGACGCCCAGCCCTGCGGAGTCCACGGTACGGGTCCCGGCGAGTTCGATAACCAGGGGCCCATCGCCCTCGGGCATCGTTTCGAGCGCCTGGACGGCGGCTCGGCGAAACTCGACGCGGGTATCGAGGCCCAGGTTGACCGGAGCCATGAGCGCACGCGCTTCCATCTGGATGGCCTTCACGCTACCTCCCAGGCCCGATGAAAGCGTCGCGCGAGTGTTGCATGCGCGGCCGGTCTGCGTTCGGCACCGAGCTATCCTGCGGCGGACGACATGCGCCGGCAGGACCTCCAGTTTTGCGGCCCCGGATTACTCCGGGTGTGCTCTTATCGGGCAGATCAGATTGTCTGCACCCGCCTGTGCGGGTGCACCGGCCCAGATGGCGAGAGCGGTGCCAGCGCGGTAACGTGTTACGGGTCAAGGCGTTGCCGGCTGGCCATGCGGAAAGTTGCAGGTGCTCCCGCCGCAGCGTGCGGCAGGAATTGGAGATTCGCACTACCTTCCCTTCCTCCTCTCTCCGACCAAGATCATGAGCCACCAACTCGATACCCTTCTGTCCGAAGACCGGCGCTTTCCGCCGCCGCCCCGCTTTGCCGCCCATGCCAGCGCCCAGCCCGACATTTACGCTCGCGGGCAGGACGCTGAGACGTTCTGGGCCGATGAGGCGAACGCGCTTGACTGGATCACACCGTGGCAACAGGTGCTGGACTGGCAACCGCCTCATGCGCGCTGGTTCGTGGGCGGGCAGCTCAATGCCGCCGCCAATTGCCTCGATCGGCATCTCGACGGCCCACGCCGCAACAAGGCCGCCATCATCTGGGAAGGTGAGCCGGGTGATCGCCGGGTGCTCACCTACTGGGACCTCGCCCGCGAGGTGGGGCGCTGCAGCAACGCGCTCCGCCGGCTCGGTGTTACCCGGGGTGATCGTGTCGCCATCTACCTGCCGCTCATTCCCGAAGCGGTGATCGCGATGCTGGCGTGTGCCCGCATCGGCGCGGTGCACTCGGTCGTGTTTGGCGGCTTCAGCGCCGAATCACTCCGCGATCGCATCAATGACGCCCAGGCGGTCGCCCTCATCACGGCAGACGGCGGCTACCGACGCGGCCAGGTGGTGCCGCTCAAGCGCTTCGCCGACGAGGCGCTCACCGGCTGCCCCAGCATCCGGAACGTCGTGGTCGTGCGCCGCCGGGTGGGTGGCGAGGGCGACGAAGCGTGGGCCGAGATGCAGGACGGCCGCGACCACTGGTGGCACCGGTTGCTCGACAATGAGAGCGGCGTCGCCGCTCCCGAGGCGATGGACGCCGAGGACCTGCTGTTCATCCTCTACACCTCCGGTACCACCGGCAAACCGAAGGGCATCGTCCACACCACGGGTGGCTATCTCACCCAGGCCGCGGCCACCACGAAATACGTCTTCGACCTCAAGGAGGACGACGTCTTCTGGTGCACCGCGGATATCGGCTGGGTAACCGGGCACTCGTACGTCGTGTACGGTCCGCTGGCCAATGGCGCCACCGTGATGCTCTACGAGGGCGCCCCCGACTGGCCCGGCCGCGACCGTTTCTGGCGCCTGGTGGAGCGCTACGGCGTGACGGTCTTCTACACCGCGCCCACCGCAATCCGCGCCTTCATGAAGTGGGGCACGGCGCATCCGGCCGGTCATGACCTCTCGACCCTTCGACTTCTGGGTTCGGTGGGGGAACCCATCAATCCCGAAGCGTGGATGTGGTATCACGCCAACATCGGCGGCGGCCGGTGCCCGATCGTGGATACCTGGTGGCAGACGGAGACGGGGGGAATAATGATCACTCCCTTGCCCGGTGTCACTACCACCAAGCCGGGATCAGCAACCATTCCTTTCCCCGGCATCAAGGCGGAGCTGGTGGATGCCGAGGGCACGGTGCTCGAGCAGGGCGGCGGCTTCCTGACTCTTGCCCAGCCATGGCCCGGCATGCTGCGCACCATTTACGGTGATGACGAGCGGTACGTGGAGACCTACTGGAGCCGGTTTCCCGGAAGGTACTTCGCGGGCGACGGCGCCAAGCTGGACGAGGACGGCTACTGGTGGGTATTGGGCCGGGTGGATGACGTGCTGAATGTTGCGGGACACCGCATCGGGACCATGGAGGTTGAGAGCGCGCTGGTGGATCACCCGGCAGTGGCCGAGGCTGCGGTGGTGGGACGCACGCACGAGCTCAAGGGCCAGGCGCTCTGCGCTTTCGTCACGCTGAAGGAAGGCGGCACCGCCGGAGCCTCGCTCAAGGATGACCTGCGCGAGCATGTGGCGACCAAGATCGGCGCCATCGCCAAGCCTGACGACGTGATTTTCACCGCCGACCTTCCCAAGACCCGGAGCGGCAAGATCATGCGCCGGCTGCTCAAGGACATCGCCGAGGGGCGTGCCCTGGGCGACACCACGACTCTGGCCGATCCGGCGGTGGTGGCGAGGTTGAAGGAGCAGTACGAGGAATAGGCGGGGCAGGATGGGCGGGATGGGCAGGTCGAAGCCAACCCTGCATTACCCGCCCATCTTGCCCATCTCGCCCATCCTGCCCATCTAGATCTGAATTTGCGCCCCCAGCTCCACCACCCGATTTGGTGGCAAGCCGAAGAACGCGGTGGCCGAGCGAGCGTTGCGGGTCATCACCACGAAGAGCTTCTTCCGCCAGTAGGTCATCCAGCGCTCGCCGGCGGGGCCGCTGGCGCCGCGCTTGTAATGGGTCGCAATCAGCGTCTCCCGCCCCAGGAAGAATGACGTCTGCATGATGCTCACGAGCCCAGGCGATCCCTTGACGTCGCCGTCATCGAGGCGCCGCAGCACCGCCGGCACGTTAGGGGTCTCCATGAACCCGGTTCGCACGATCACCTGGTAGAAGCCGGCGCCAAGATCCCGGCTTTCTATTCGCTCCTTGTCCCAGACCACCGGCACTTCCTCGGTAATCACCGACATCAGGATCACCCGTTCGTGCAGCACCTTGTTGTGCTTGAGGTGATGCAGCAGCACCGGCGGCGCCACGCCGGTGGCACTGGTCATGAAGACCGCGATGCCCGGCACCCGCACCGGCTTCCGCCGCTCGATATCCTGGAGAAAGAGCGACAGCGGCAGGCTGTTCTGCTGGACGATATCGGCCAGCTTGTCACGGCCCCGCTTCCAGGTGGTCATGAGGATGTACGCGATCCCCGCGACCAAGAGCGGGAACCAGCCGCCGTCGGGAATCTTGACCAGGTTGGCGCCAAAGAAGGCGAGATCGACCGCGAGAAAGAGCCCGGTCAGCAACGCGGCCTGCCAGAAACTCCAGTGCCACCGGTCCCGCGCCACCCGGTGGAACAGCAGGCTGGTGATGATCATCGTCCCGTTCACCGCCACGCCGTAGGCCGCTGCCAGGTTGGTCGAGTTCTGGAAACCAAGGACCAGGAGGATGCACGCGACGCCAAGGGCGTTATTGATCTCGGGAATGTAGATCTGGCCCATCTCGCTGCTGGATGTGTGCACGATGGTGACGCGTGGGCTGTAGCCCAGCTGCACCGCCTGTCGCGTGAGCGAGAAGGCGCCGGAGATGAGCGCCTGTGAGGCCACGATGGCGGCGAGCGTGGCGATGACCACCATCGGATAGTGAAACCAGTCGGGCACCAGCTGGTAGAACGGGTTTACGGCGGCGGCCGGCTGCTCAAGCAGGAGCGCCGCCTGGCCGAAGTAATTGAGCAGCAGCGATGGCAGGCACACCGCAAACCACGCCACCCGGATGGGCCGCTTGCCGAAGTGCCCCATGTCGGCGTAGAGCGCCTCGCCGCCCGTCACCACGAGCACGACCGCGCTCAGCACCAGGAAGCCCGCCACCTTGTCGCGAATAAACAGATCGATCGCGTGCCACGGGTTGAGCGCGGCGAGCACCGATGGATGCATCATGACGCCGTGCAGCCCCAGCACCGCGATGCAGACAAACCAGGTCACCATGATCGGCCCGAACACCTTGCCGATCAGCGCCGTCCCGTGCTTCTGCATCCAGAAGAGCCCGGTCAGGATGATGATGGCGATGGGAATGACCAGGTGCTCCAGCGCCGGCGACTCGCTCAGCCCCTCGACCGCACTCAGTACGGTGATTGCCGGCGTGATGATGCCATCGCCATAGAGCAGCGCCGCGCCGAAGAGCCCCACGCCCACCAGGAGCCAGTGCCCGGTCGCCCGCCCGCCTCTCGGCCGGACCAGCGCGAGCAGCGCGAGCACGCCGCCCTCGCCGCGGTTGTCGGCCCGCATGACGAACCCGATGTACTTGAACGAGATGACGAAGGTGAGTGCCCAGAAGACCAGCGACAGCACGCCCAGGATGTTGGCAGGCGTCGGCGCCACGCTGTGGTGGCCGGTGAAGGCCTGCTGGATGGCGTATAGCGGGCTGGTGCCGATGTCGCCATACACCACGCCAATGGCACCGAGGGAAAGGCCTGCGAGCACCTTCCCGGTCGGGTGTTCCTTCTCGTGGCTCGTGGAGCCGCTCACCCGCGCGCGCTCCGCACTCGCCGAAGGTCCAGGAGCGACACGATGAAGATGACCGTGATGATGACGGCGGAGCCCACGCACCAGCGGCAGATGGCGTGGATGACGAAGAGCTCGAGCGCGGTCAGGTACATGGCGAAGAGCGTGCCGATGCCGGAGAGCGCCACCAGCCAGCGGCTGGGCCAGCGCGCCAGCTCAAGCGCCGGTTTGGTCGCGATGAGCGCCGCGATCAGGAGGGCCACATAGCCCATCAGGCCGATGAGCGAGACTTCGACGCCCAGAAACCGGCTCCACCGGGAAAGCTGGACGGTTTCGCAGCTCCCGGTGCCGCAGGCGAGCGTGCCAATGAGCCCGAGCTTGAAGAGGTAGAGATACGCGGCCAGGATCACCCCGGCGAGCGAGAGCACGGCCGCAGCCATGCGGTATTTCATTGAGCTCGCTTGACTGCGATCAGGGAATCGACCAGCCGCTTGAACTGGTCATAGCTCAAGGGCTCATACAGACGGCCGGCAATGAGGAAGGTAGGCGTGGAGTTGACGCCCAGGGCGACCGCCTCCTGGTAGCTGGCCTGGATCCGCCCCGCGTAGCGGGCCGACGACATGCACTCCTGGTACTTGCTCACGTCGAGTCCCGCCAGCTCCGCATACTTCTCGAAGTGACCCGCGGCACCCCCACTCGCCCAGTCGGTCTGGCCCTGGTACAGCAGCGTGTGCATGGCCCAGAATTTCCCCTGCTCATCGGCGCAGGCCGCGGCGTGGGCGGCCAGCCGAGCGAAAGGATGCATCTGCAGCGGCATGTCGCGATAGCGCCAGCGCACCTGACCGCTCTCGATCAGCCGGCTCTTGACGTCGGGAAAGGTGACGATGTCGAAGTCGGCGCAGTAGGGGCACTCATAGTCCGCGTATTCGGTGATCTCCACCGGCGCGGAATCGGAGCCGAGCAGGTAACCACGAAAGCCGGCGGTGTCGGAGGGCATCACCACCACGTTGGCGGGGATGCTTGTGGTCCTCTTTTTCGACAGCTGCCAGCCGAGAAAGGCGAGTCCAGCCACTGCCACCACCCCGAGTGTCACATAAAAGCCCTTCACTCCGCTGGGCGCTGCCGCCATGGTTCGTCGTCCTCCGGGTCGTCATTGAGGAAATCGGGGTCACGCTGCGCATCTTCCACGATCCGCCGGTTCTCTGCGGTCTCGGGTGTGTCGTAGGTCTGCCGCACTTCATAGTGAAACAGCTCGCTCCGAAGCTCGCCTAGCCGGCCAATCAGCTCGGGAACTGCGCCGAGGAGCGCGTTGTTCGCATCAAGCTCGGTGATCCGCTGCGCGAGTTCCCGCAGCAGATCCTTCAGCCGTTCGGCCCGGTCCTTGCCATAGATTTCATCGTGCTCAGTCATGATTCTGCCGCCTGATGGGCAGCAAATCTAACCCGGACGACGGCAAAACGGCGATTTTCGATCGTTTGCACCAAATGGTGCAACCTCACTATATTGCCCGCTTAAATCAGATTCCCAAAGGATGGTGCATGAGCAAGAAGAAGAACCGACGTGCAATGCCCTCGGCGTCCCCCTCCGTATTCGAGCAGGCACGGGACGAGCTGTTCAGCCACATTCTCCGCTGCGGTGTCATCGATGCACTGCCGGAGCACCAGAAGGACTGGTTCGACGATACCATGGGGTATCTCACGGACCGGTATGAGGAGCTGACGGACGAGGAATTGAGCCAGCTGCGGGTGCTGGGCGAGCGGTACTGCCAGCCGGTGCGACGGGCCGAACCCGTCGGCTCCGCCTGAGCGCCGCCGCGTAACGTCGACGGCCGGATGCGGATGCATCCGGCCGCGTCATTTCGGGAACCATCGCGCCCGCCAACCGAGCGCCAGGCGGACGCCCCCTCCAAGACCAGCCTCCAGCATCCAGCCGCGCTCGGCTCCCGGATTGGTTTCCGCACCGATGATCAGTTCCACATAGCCTCGGGTCTGGCCTCGCCGCTCGAGCGCCAGGCCACCACCGCCGTACAACCCGACACCATGCTGCAACTCCGGGCTGAGCAGGAAATGCCCGGCAAGCTCGCCCCGCGCGCCGAGGCCGCCGTCACCGCCACCAAGCGCAGCGGTGAGACCGACGCGCATGCGATGCGTCACCCGCAGGCCCCCGGACACCGCTCCGCCCACCAATGACGAATCGCGCAGCAGCGCCAGTCCCCCGACGCCGAACTCGCGCGGGCGCTGGGCAGCGAGTGGCGAGGCGACGAGGACTAGCGAAGCAATGAGGAAAGTCAACGGCCTGCGGTGACCCGTCGACCGTCGACCGTCGACCATTGACCGTTCAGACAAGCCTGATCTCATGCGTCACTTCGATGTCGGGCGACAGTGACGCAAGCACCGAGCAATACTTCTCGACCGAGAGATTGACCGCTCGCTCGGCCTTGAGCATGTCCAGCCCTTCGCCAGCCATCTCGAAGATGTAATGGATCTTCTCGAAGCGCCGGGGCTCCAGGTCGCGACGCACGCCGTGCGCCAGCACCTTCAGTGACTTGAGGCCGACCCGCATCTTCTCCAGGATCAGCACCGTATCGCTTGCGGCGCAGGCCGCCCCCGCCAGCAGCAGCGTCACCACGGGGCTCGGTGCCTCCTCCGAGTTGCCGTCGAGCAGGCTCGTCGGCTTGCCCGGCGCCCCGCCACGAAAGAGCAGCTTGCCTTCCCAGGTTATTTCCGCATCACGCGTGGATGACATCATGACTTCCTTGGAGGTTATTGATCGAGACGCTGGCGGGCGCGTGGCGCCACGCGCTGGTAGTCCCAGATGGCGTAGAGGGCGACCGCGGTGGTGGCCCACGCCATCGGCCGCAGGAATTCGGAATCGAGCAGGAACGCGAGCAAGGTGAGCACCTGCGCCACCGTCACCGCCTTGCCACCGGCGCGCGCGGGAATGGCGGAGGGCCGTCCACTCGCCATCGTCGTCACGAATGCCACCGCCGCGGCGATGTCCCGCAGCAGCACACCGACGATCTCGTAGGCTTCGAGCCGGCCAGAGAACGCCACCACACCGAACGCGCAGCCCATGAAGAGCTTGTCCGCGAGCGGATCGATGAACACCCCGAAGCGCGAGGCCCCGAAGCGCCGGGCCAGCGGGCCGTCGAGCAGGTCGCTCGCCGCCGCCGCGGCCAGGATGGCGAGGCGGATGAACTGATCGGGAATCAGGACGAACGCGAGCGCCATCGGCACGCGCAGGACGCTCAGCACGTCGGCGGTCGTCACGTGACGCTCTTGCTCGCCCTTCGGGGCCGGACTAGCTTCTGCCAACCTCACCCTCGCGGGTCATGGACCACCGCTCATGATATCCGGTCGCGCGCTTCTCGAGCGACAACGATACCCGCGCGCGGAAGATTTCCTCAAGGCGGGGTGCGTGGCGTGACCTGGGCCCAGCATTTCGGCGACCTCGACAACCTGCCTCCCATGCGCCTCGGTGATGCCGATGCGCTCGGTGCCGTCCTGGTTGCCGCGGCGGGCGCCATGGGCATCACGCCCCTGGGCTCACCCACCATCCGGACTGGTGCGGACACCTGGGTGGCCGCCCTCCTCTGCCCCGATGCCCATGTCATCCTTCACGCGCTGCCCAATGAGCGCCGCTGCGTCGTGAGCATCGCCGCCCGCGATGCGGCCGCCGTGCAGCGGGGTCTCGACGTCATCACCCGCCGCCTCGCGACGGCCGCCCAGTAAGCTCCCACACCACGGCGCGCCCCAGCGCGCGCGCCAGCATGAGTATCGGCGACCCCCCTGAAAATGCCCCCGCAATGGCATAGAGCATCCGCGGCGGGAAGGCGGGCTCCGCGGCGATGGCATACACCGGGTCCCAGTGCATGGGCCGCAGCCGGGCCTTGAACCGGTCGAGTCCGGCAAAGTTGTAGAAGCGCCGCCCGTGCAACCGCACCCATCCCAGCATCAAGCGCAGCCAGAGCGGCTCCCGTGGCACGTCCGCCGGGGGAACGTGTTGCGAGAGCGGTGCGAGGCCCAGGGTGACGAAGCGACTCTCCTCCGCCGCGAAGGTCCGCATCGCCGCATCAACCAGCAGGTCTGTCGTGCCATTCACGGCGCCGTGCCCGCGCACAAACTGTTCGACCAGCCAGCCGTGCCGCGCCGGTACTGGCGAGGCAATCAGGAAGGCAATGACCTCCCCTGCCCGGCTGGCCACGAAGATGCGCCGCCCCGTGAGGCGTGCCAGCGTTTCCGGTTCCACGAGGAAGTGCAGCGGCGGGAGCCCCCGGGTCGAGAGCCACTCGTCCAGGCAGCGGCGGAGCGCCGGGTGCTCCTCGGCGAGCGCCTCGGGCCATTCCTGTACGGTGACACCCTTGTTGTGCGCCCGGTGAAACTGCGCGCGCAGCGAGGCATGCTCGCGGCAGATCGCAGCCCAGTGCCGCGGATCCCACGCCGGCTGCGCGCCGAGCAGTGCCATGGAATGACGGGGCGAATGCCGGTAGAGGCTTTCCAGTCGCTCCTCGGCACCGAAATAGCAGACGCCCAGGCCACTGCGCCGCGAGGCGGCTTCGAACTCCGTGGCCACGGCGCCAAGGCGATGGCGTGCGGCGACGGGCGCGCCCGCCACGACCCGCACGCCAGCTGCCTCGACGTACCCCACCACCGCGTCATCGGCAGCGCTGAACCAGTGGCGGATGCCGGGGTTGATGATCTGATATGATGTGGCATTCCAGCCGTGCTCGAGCACGAGCGCACGAGCACGTTCCAGGCTCACTTCTCCGGCGGCTCCGCGCTCGACGCGTCGAAGTCGAGCGATGCGGAATTGAGGCAGTATCGGAGTCCGGTGGGCTTGGGGCCATCGGGAAAGACATGACCCAGGTGTGCCGCACACCGGGCGCAATGCACTTCGGTGCGGGCCATGCCGAGCTTCCGGTCTTCCTTCGTCTCCACGACGTCCGCCTTCACCGGCTGGGTAAAGCTTGGCCAGCCAGTGCCGGATTCGAACTTGGTGTCCGAGGAAAAGAGCGGCTGGCCACACGCCACACAGCGATACATCCCCTCGGTGTGGTTGTCCCAGTACTCGCCGGTGAAGGCGGGCTCGGTGCCCTCCTGCCGGGTGACACGGTATTGCTCAGGGGTCAGCCGCTCGCGCCATTCGGCGTCGGAGAGATGCTGCCAGTCTGGATCAGGGGTATTGGGCATGGGGGAGACCTCTGGACGGTTAGACGGTTAGACGGTTAGACGGTTAGACGGTTAGACGGTTAGACGGTTAGACGGTTAGACGGTTAGAACCCGAAGGTAAGCAACCAGCCGTCTAGCCGCCTAACCGCCTAACCGTCTCCCTCGCACCACTCCCTCGGCATGCGTTCCAGCCGCGAGCGCCGAGGCCGCGGCAGCCTGCACGGCATCGGCCGTGACTGCCCGATAGCGCTCGCCCGGGTCGTCGAGTTCCTTCAGACCCTCGCCAATGATCCAGGCTTCGAGAATCTCACCCGCCACGGCGCTGGCACTCTGGCGCCGGACCCGCATCTGTCCGTCAAGGTAGCGAATGGCGTCTCGCAGTTCCTGCGAAGAGACTGGCTCGGCGGCGAAGCGCTGGAGCTCAAGAAGCATGGCCGAGCGCGCTTCGTCCTCGCGCGCCGGCGAGGTGGCGATGTAACTGACCATGGCACCGCCGCGGCCGTGCTGCCAGCCGCTCAGCAGTACCGTATACGCCAACGAGCGACGGTCACGCAACGCTTCGAACAACCTGCCGCCCAGTCCGCTCGCCACCGCGGCCCAGACCTTGGCGGCGTGGCGGTCCGGATCGCGCCGGTCGGGCCCGGGAAAGACCATCGCCAGCGCTGTCTGCGCCCGATCGCGATCCACTACCCTGTGGTCAGGCTCGTGCAGCATGACGGCGCGCTCGTGGTCCTGCACCCGTTCCTGCTGGGGCAGGTCGCTGAAGATCCGGCTCAGCGAATCGGTGAGCGCTTCGGCCTCGACGTCACCCACCGCCACGACCACCGGTCGCGCCCGGCGCCGAGACGCCGACAGCCAGCGTTCGGCATCCGCCGGTTCGAAGGTCGCCAGAGTCTCGACCGTCCCATGGACCGGGAGACCATAGCCGGCATCGCCGAACGCGGCGCGAAAGGCAAGCTCGAACGGATACCGGAACATGTCGTCGCTGGCCTGGCGCACTTCGTCGCTCAGCAGCTCACGCTCGCGACGCACCGAGTCGGGATCGAACCGCGGTGCGTCCAGTACGAGGCGAAGCAGTTCCGCCGTCCGGCCGGCATGCTCGGCCAGCACGCCCGACCCGAAACCGAACCAGTCAGACGCGATCACGGGTGCGACCGTTCCCCCGAGCGCCTCGAACGCGAACGCCAGCTGGCGCGCATCGAGCGGTCCGGCCCCACGAATTGCGGATCGGACAGCGAGCGAGCCCAGTCCGGCCTCATGCGGCGCATCGAATTGCGTGCGGGGGTAATAGATACCGAGGGAGACCAGTGGGACACCCGACTTCCGGCGAACGATGACATCCGCACCGGGAAGTGCCGCGTGGACCACGCCATGCACCTGCGTCCGGTGCGCTGACGCACCCGGACGTGCCGGAGGCGCCCACTCGGTGCGCGCTGCGGGCGCCACCGTGGAGGCGGGCGCGGCGAATGCGTCGCGCAGCTCGTCGGCACGCAGGTCGGCCGCCGCATTGTCAGGCAGATAGACGACGGCTGCGACAGAACCCGGGTCCAGGTACTTCGCGGCCACCTCGCGCACGTCGTCGGCCGTAACGCTCTCGAGCCGCTGATAGTCCTCCTCCAGCAGGTCGGTACTGCCGAGCGCCTCGGCGCTGGCCAGCGCCATGCCGCGTCCTTCCATCGATTCCATGCGGCGTGACCATTGAGCCTTGAGCAGCGCGCGGGCCCGCTCGATATCGACCTCCTCCGGACCCTGCTGCGCGAGGCGATGGATGGCCCGACTCATCCCTTCGAGCGCCTGTCCGACCCGTTCGGGCGGCAGGTCGGCTCCGGCCGTGAAGACACCGATCTCGGTGGGCGAATAGTGATAGGCGCCGACACCAGTCACGGTTCCGGTCTCGCGCAGCTGCTGGTACAGCCACGATCCGCGGCCCGATGCAAGCACTGCGGCCGCGAGATCGAGCGGCACATTGTCGGGATCGAGCGATGGCACCCCACGCCAGCCAAGGACGAGCTCAGCCTGCGTGACGTCGCCGCGCAGCGTGCGGGCCCGCACCTCGTGACGCGGGGGCTCACCGGGGGATAAATCGACGGCGCCCACGGCGGGCGCCCAGTCTTCGTAGCGGGTGGCGGCGAGGGCCAGGGCCTCGTCGGCGTCAATGTCGCCCACGATGCTGACGATCACGCGATCCGGCACATAACGGGAGCGATAGTAGCCGACGATATCGTCGCGGGTGTACTGCTCGAGCTGCTCGATGCTGCCAATCCGCCAGCGCCGGATCCGGTGCCGGTCGAACATCACCTCATTCAGCGTCTCGGCCGCGACAGCGGAGGGACTGTCCTTCTTCCGCTTGGCTTCTTCAATGATGACCTGGAGCTCACGGCGCAATTCATCGGCGTCGATCAGTGAATTGCGGAGCGCGTCGCTCTGGATGGCGAGCGCCTGCGCCAGTCCCTCCGGCGGGAGCACCACGAAGTACGCCGTGTGGTCATAGGCGGTGTGCGCGTTGAGGTAGCCACCGAGCCCCTTGGTCTCGCGCGCCACCGCGCCGGGGCCCCGGGTGGGCGTGCCCTTGAAGAACATGTGCTCCAAAACGTGCGACACACCGACCCATCGATCGGGCTCGTCGAAGAAGCCTGCCTTGACGTGGGTGACGACCGATACGGCGGGTGCGGAGGCATCGCGCTGCGCCAGGAGCGTGAGGCCGTTGGAAAGTACCGTGCGGCGAAGGCCGGAGGTCCAGCGGGAGGGAGCGGTGATGGTCATGGGGGAAGATAGCGCAGGGGCCCGGCGTGCCGGGCCCCTACCCGACTATTCTCACCACCCCTGCCGCTGCACTCCCGCGGATAAAGGCCTCGGCGGTCGTCACCGGAATGATGACGCCGGTTTCCGCCTGGCCCTTCCGCGCGTGACCCATCATGAATTCGCTGAGTGAGGCGCCGCGCCACTCCTGCTCCGCGTCCTTCATCTGCTGCACGATTTCATCCCAGGTGCCGCGCAGCGTGGCGCCGTTGAGTGTGGCCACCTCGTGCTGGCCGCCGCCAGCAGCACGGCGCGGCGTGTGTGGATCGCTCAGCAGGGCCGCGAAGAGTTCCAGCTGGGTCGGGTCGCGGAGCGAGCCATCGGGCTGCTGCGCTTCCACCTCGGCCAGCAGCATTTCCAGCGCGTCCGGCTCGGCGGTGAGCTGTTCCAGGCGCTGGACCCACGGCGCGAGCTCGGGATCGTGGTCGGGGAGACGATAGACGCTGCGCTTCAGCTCGATCATGCGCCAGAGCGCCAGCTCGTCGAAGTGATCCTCGGGACGGGTGCGCTCGAGGTGGTGCAGCGCGGCATCACTCTCGCCCCGGTCGTAGAGCAAGTTGGCGAGATAGATGCGCGCCTCGGCGAAGTCGGGCTCGAGTGCCAGCGCGCGTCGCAGCCAGTAGAGCGCGTCGCCTTCCTTGCCAAGGCGATGCGCGGCATAGCCGATCGACGCGGCCGCATCGGGCGAATCAGGATGAACCTGGTTGGCCAGCTCGAAGAAGCGGTGCGCCGCGCCCGTGAGCCCTTCGCGAAAAAGCGAGCGCCCCACCTGCATCATGAGGTCGTGATCATCGGAGAAGCCAAGCTCGAGGATGCGCTCGAAAGCCTTGATGGCACCGGTACGGTTGCCCAGTCGAAGCAGCGCCTCGCCCATGCCGGCGAGGCCATCCTCGTGGTCCGGGTCGAGGGCAAGCGCGGCCTCGAAGGAACGCCGGGCCCAGGCAATCTCCTCGCGCGCGAGGTAGGCGTAGGCGAGGCCCACGTGCAACTCGACCGCATTGGGATAGAGTGTCACGCCTTCACGAAGCACCGCCAACGCTTCGTCGTATCGTCCCTCGTTGTACAGCTGGTGGGCCTGCTCGTCGAATTCGTCGGAGCTGCGGAATGCTTCCGACATCGGCTGAGCCTCCGGGAGAGGTGATGGGGGAAGGTAAGGCCTGAAGATGGCTGCTGGCTACTGGCTGCTGGCGGTTCGACAGGCGCTGTCATTGCGAGGAGCGCCCGGGGGGCGCGACGAAGCAAGCTTGCATCCTGACCGCTCTGCGCCGCCCGCAGGCCGCGACGGGCAGCCGTCAACCAGCAGCCAGCGACCAGCGACCAGCCCCTTGACTCTCGAACTCACCCACCTAATTTACCGACCAGTCAGTTAATTAGGTGTTACGCAATGGAACAAGCGCCGGAACCCAAAAGCCCCTGTGACCGCGAGCCCCGCTGGCAGCGGCGTCCCGAGGACCGCCCCGACGAAATCCTCGCCGCGGCGCTTCAGGTCTTCGGCGAGCAGGGCTATACCCGCGCCCGCCTGGAAGATGTGGCCGAGCGCGCCGGGGTCAGCAAGGGCACGCTCTACTGCTATTTCGACTCGAAGGAAGCGCTGTTCCGCGCCACCGTGCGCCGCCACATCGTGGGTCGGCTGGCCGACTTCCAGGCCGAGCACGATACCCAGGATGCTTCCCCCACCGACCTCGTTCGCAGCTTCATCGCCGCCATGTGGCGAACCCTGATGGATGACCGGCTGGTGGACATCTCGCGCCTCATGCACCGTGAGCTGGCCCATTTCCCCGAACTCGCCCGGTTCTATTCCGATGAGGTTATCCTCGCCACGCGTCGCACCCTCGACGGCATCATCCAGCGCGGGGTGGACATGGGGGAGTTCCGCGCCGTGAAGCACGGGTTTGCCTCCCGGGCCATCCAGATGCTGGTGGTACACGCCGCGCAGTTGCAGAGCTTCTTCGCCACCTACGACCCCGACGCGCTGAGCGATGCGCAGGTCGTGGAAGGCATCACTGATCTCCTCCTCAACGGGCTCCGTACCCCTTCGGCCATCGCCAATCAATGATCCGACGCACTATTCCGATCCTGCTCAGCGTGCTTGCGATCAGCGCTTCGCGCTCAGCGCTCAGCGCCCAACAGCCGACCACGGGCACACAGCGCGCCGCGCAGGGCGCCTCCGATACGATCCTGCCGACGCCGCTCACACTCCCGGCTGCAATGCAGCTGGGGCGGGTGCGGGCCACCACCGCCGCCCTGGCCCGCCTCAACGCGCGTGTGGCGAATGCTCGCGTCGGCGAGCGGCGTGCTGACCTGCTGCCCAGCATCAGCGGCGGCGCGACATTCGGCCGCCAGACGATGAACCTCGATGAGTTCGGGATCGCCGAGTTCACCGGGGTCACCGACCCGTTCAACATCTGGCGCCTCACGGTGGCCGGCAGCCAGACCATCTTCGACGCGGCGGCGCTGGCGCGCGTCTCCGCGGCGCGTGACAGCGCCGTGGCGGCGGGGCTTGACGCCCGCGCGGCCGGCAACCTCGCCGCAACCTCTGCGGGCGTCGCCTATCTCCGCTACGCCGCGGCGCTCGAGACGGTTCGCGCGCGCGAAGCTGACAGCACCATCGCGGCCTCGCTCTACCAGCAGGCCCGCGACCTGCTCGAGGCGGGGGTCAGCGCCGCCATTGACGCAACCCGAAGTGAAGTGGCCTTTGCCGCCTCGCGCACCGACCTGGAGCTTGCCCGCAACCAGCGAGACCGCGCCCGGCTCGATCTCAGTCGCGCCCTGGCGCTGCCGCCCACGGTGAACATCGTGCTCCCCGACTCCATTGGCAGCATCGCCGCCGGCATCCCCGCGGACCCCGATTCGGCCGTGGCCTATGCCCTCACCCACCGAGCCGAGATCGCCGCTGAATTGGCTCGGACACGCTCGGTCGAGCGCTCGGTGACGGCGGTACGGCGGGAACAGCTTCCATCGCTGGGTGTCCAGGGCGCGGTACAGGAAACCGGTCCCGCGCTCGACCGGCTCTCGAACGTCTGGCACGTGGAAGTCGGCGTGAAGGTGCCGCTGCTCGACGGATTCCGCCGCCAGCGCAGGATCGAGGAGCAGTCACTCCGCCTCGATGCGCAGCAGGTGCGGCAGGACGACCTGGCGCGCCGCATCGCAACCGAAGTACGCAGCTCGCTGCTGGATCTTTCATCGGCGCGTCAGCAGGTGACGCTCGCCGAGACGCGGCTGCAGCTCGCGGAACAGGAGCTGGACCAGGCGCGGCAGCGGTTTGCCGCGGGCGTGGCCGGCACCGTGGAGACCTCGAACGCGCAGGCTTCCGTCGTTGCCGCACGCAACGGGATGATCCAGGCCCACGCCGCGCTGAGCACCGCCGAAGTCGGCACCATGCAGGCCGTGGGCCTGCTCAACAACGAACAATGAACATTCGACTGGAATCATCATGGCAACTGATGTCCTGAACGGCCCCGACGTGCAGCGCGAGCAGGCGTACGTAGTGGATGAGGAAGTGGTGCCGCGTCCGCGCCGCCGCTTCAACCCATGGCTGATCGCCGGCATCATCGGCGTGCTGCTGCTGGCGTGGGGCGTGAAGCGCTATCTCTACGGCCGCAATCACGAGTCCACCGACAATGCGCAGGTGGACGGGCACATCACACCCATCGCGCCGAAGCTGCCGGCGTTTGTGGCTCGCGTGCTGGTGGATGACAATGCGCATGTGACCGAAGGCGACACGCTGGTGATCCTGGACGACCGCGACGTGCGCGTGCGGCTGGAGGAGGCCCAGGCCGATCTCGCAACCGCGCGGGCGGCGGCGGGTGTGCATGGCGTGGGCCAGGCGGAGGCCCAGCTCAGCTCCACTCGCGCGTCGGCGGCCAGCGCGCAGGCCTCCGTGGCCGCGGCCGAAGCGGATGCCCGAAAGGCCGATGCCGACCTCGCGCGCTACCAGGGACTCGCCGCCAAGCAGATCATCTCGGCGCAGCAGCTGGATGCGGCCCGGGCCGCCGCCGAGGCGGCGCATGCCAACCTCGACGCGGCGCGCCGGCAGGCATCGGCCGGGGGCAGCAACGTCACCGCGGCCGCGGCCAACGTCCGCGCGGCCGATGCGAAGCTGGCTGCGGCGCAGACCGCCGTGGACAATGCCCGGCTTCAGCTTTCGTACACGGTGATCACCGCGCCGGCAAGCGGCGTCGTGGCGCGGCGCAGTGTCGAACCGGGTGAACTGGTGCAGGTGGGCCAGCAGCTCATGGCGGTGGTGCCGGACAGCGGTGTCTGGGTGACCGCCAACCTGAAGGAGACCCAGCTCGAGCACGTGAGCCCCGGCGATTCCGCCGAGTTCTCGGTGGATGCGTATCCGGGCGTCACGTTCCATGGTGCCGTGCAGAGCCTCTCGCCGGCCACCGGCGCGCGGTTCGCGCTGCTGCCGCCCGATAACGCCACTGGCAACTTCACCAAGGTGGTGCAGCGGGTGCCGGTGCGGATCGCGGTCAACAATCCTGCGGCCGCCGACCATCCGCTCCGGCCCGGGATGAGCGTCGAAGTCACCATCACGACGCACTGACGATGGCGACGCTGGCCCTGCCCGCCCGGCCCGCACCGAGGGACCGGGCGGAAGTCTTCCAATATCGGTACATCATCGCGTTCGCGGTGGTGCTGGCGAGCGTCCTCGAGCTGGTGGACACCAGCATCGTGAACGTGGCGATCCCCCACATGATGGGAAGCCTCGGCGCCACGCTCGAGGAGATCGCGTGGGTGAGCACTGGCTACATCGTGGCCAACGTGATCATCCTGCCGCTCACCGGCTGGCTCTCCGACCGCTTTGGCCGGCGGAACTACTACACCGGCTCCATCATCCTCTTCACCGCGGCGTCATTCCTCTGCGGCAACGCCCATTCACTGGAATGGCTGGTGAGTGCGCGGGTGCTGCAGGGGATCGGTGGTGGCGCGCTCATTTCCACGGCACAGGCCATCCTGTTTGACGTCTTCCCGATGCATGAACGGGGCAAGGCGATGGCCATCTTCGGCATGGGTGTGATGGTAGGCCCGACGCTGGGCCCGACGCTCGGTGGATGGATCACCGACAATTATTCCTGGCCCTGGATTTTCTACATCAACATCCCGCTCGGCATCATGGCCGCGATCATGACGTGGCGCTATGTGCCGGAGCCCGAGCACACGGTGGACACGGAAACACCGGTGGATTGGCTTGGCCTCGCGCTGCTCATCCTTGGCATCGGCGCGCTGCAGGTCCTGCTCGAGCGCGGTGAGGCACACGACTGGTTTGACTCGCGGGAGATCGTCGCGGAAGCGCTGGTGGCGGGTGTCGCGATCATCGCCTTCCTCTGGCATGAGTGGACCACCCCGCATCCGGTGGTCAACCTGCGCATCCTGAAGAATCGTCAGCTCTTTGCCGGGACCACCTTCGGCCTGGTGCTGGGCTTCGGGCTCTACGCCAGCGTCTTTGCGCTCCCGGTGTTCCTCCAGGCAAACCTCGGCTACTCGGCGTGGGACACGGGACTCGTCATCCTGCCGGGCGCCATTGCAAGCGCCGTGACCATGGCGATCGTGGGACGGCTGAGCAACAGGGTGGACAACCGGCTCATGATCTTCCTGGGCGTGCTGCTCTTCATGTACGCCATGTGGCTGCACTACCATTTCACGCTTGACATCGGCATGGGCGACCTCTTCTGGCCCATGATTTTCCGGGGCGTGGGACTGGGCCTGATCTTCGTGCCGCTCTCCCAGCTCGCTGCCGCCGACCTCAAGTCGAGCGAGCTGGCGCAGGGCACCGGACTGTTCAATCTCTCACGCCAGCTGGGCGGAAGTTTCGGCATCGCAGTGGCTGCGACGCTGCTCACGCGGTTCACCGAGCAGGGCCGGGAGGCGCTGCGGGCGCACCTGGACCTGGGCGACCCCATGACCCGGCACTGGCTCGGCGGCGCAACGGCGCGGATGCAGCAGCTGGGTGGGTCAGTCTCCGATGCGCATGCCAAGGCGCTCGCCCTGCTGGACGGCACCCTGCATCAGCAGGCGAGCGTGGTGGCCTTCGAGAAGGTGTTCCTGACGATGGGGCTGGCGTTCATCTTCACGATGCCGCTGCTGCTGCTCTTCAGGACGGGCAAGGGGACGGGAGGAGGGGGGCACTGATGGTCGACGGTCAACGGCCAACGGTTGACCGTCGACGGTAGACCGTAGACCCGTCTACGCCTCTCCCATGAACGGATATCGGTACTCCACCGGCGGCTCCATCGTCTCCTTGATGCTCCGCGGGGACACCCAGCGCATCAAGTTGAGGATGGATCCGGCCTTGTCATTCGTCCCGCTGGCCCGGCTGCCGCCAAAGGGCTGCTGGCCGACCACGGCGCCGGTGGGCTTGTCGTTCACGTAGAAATTGCCGGCGGCATGGGTCAATGCCACGCGCGCCTCCTCCACGGCCGCACGATCCTGCGAGAACACCGATCCGGTAAGCGCGTACGGGCTGGTGGAATCGACCAGAGCCAGCGTCTCCTTCCACTTGCGATCCGGGTACACATGCACCGTGAGCACCGGGCCGAAGACTTCCTCGCACATGAGGCGGTACGCCGGATCGTCCGCCTCGATCAGCGTTGGCTCGATGAACCAGCCTTCGCTGTCATTGGCGCCGCCGCCGGCCAGGATGGTGACGCCTTCGTCTTTCTGCGCCTGCTTCAGGTAGCCCGCAATCTTCTTGAAGGCCTTCTGGTCGATGACGGCCCCCATGAAGTT
Source organism: Gemmatimonadales bacterium (assembly GCA_035708725.1). Taxonomy (GTDB): domain Bacteria; phylum Gemmatimonadota; class Gemmatimonadetes; order Gemmatimonadales; family GWC2-71-9; genus CAMLHP01. The sequence continues at coordinate 19,525 of DASTFH010000003.1, forward strand.
GCTGAAGTCGGCTACGTCACCCATCGTGATGGTCTCCATCAACTCCAGCATCCGCCTCCGAACTCGTCCCCATAGCGACTTCGGGATGTAGGCCCGCGACGCCGCGCTGCACTTCTGGCCCTGGTATTCAAAGGCCCCGCGCACCAGTGCCACGCACAGCGCATCCACATCGGCGCTCGGATGCGCCAGCACGAAATCCTTGCCTCCCGTTTCTCCCACGAGCCGAGGATAGCCGCGATAACTCGCGATGTTCTCGCCCACGGTGCGGAAGAAGCTCTGGAAGACCGGCGTCGAGCCGGTGAAGTGGATGCCTGCGAGGTCGCGATGCGCCAGCAGCACGTCGGAGATCTCGGCGGCGGGCCCCGGCACGAAATTGATCACGCCCGGCGGCAGCCCGCATTCGACCAGCAACCGGAAGAAGTGCCAGTTGCTGAGTGTTGCGGTTGCCGCGGGTTTCCACACCACGGTGTTGCCCAGGATCGCCGGCGCGGTGGGGAGGTTGCCGCCGATGGCGGTGAAGTTGAACGGCGTGATGTCGTATACGAAGCCCTCGAGCGGGCGGTACTCCATGCGATTCCAGATGCCCCGCGAGCTGGCGGGCTGCTCCGCATAGAGCCGCTCCGCGAAGTGCACGTTGAAGCGCAGGAAGTCGATCAACTCGCACGCGCTGTCAATCTCCGCCTGGAACGCCGTCTTGCTCTGGCCCAGCATCGTCGCCGCGTTCAGCACCGGCCGCCAGGCGCCGGCCAGCCGGTCGGCCGCCTTGAGGAACACCGCCGCACGATCCTCGAAACGCCAGCTCGCCCACTCGCGCTGGGCTTCGACCGCCGCATCCACCGCTTCCTCGGCGAGCTTCCGGTCCGCCTGGTGCACCTGTGCCAGGACATGGCTGTGCCGGTGCGGACTGGTGACCGGTGTGGTCGTCCGGCCCCGCCGCTCTTCCCCGTCGATCACCACGGGAATGTCGGCCACCTCGCCGCTCATGACCCGAAGGGCATTCTTGAGCGCATCACGCTCAGGACTCCCGGGCGCGTAATTGAGGACGGGTTCGTTGTGCGGGGCTGGGATATTGGCTATGCCGGACATGGGAGTCGAGAGTCGAGGGGTCGAGAGTCGAGAGTCAAGAGTTGAGGATGTGAATATAGTCGATACCGAACGCCCCACGACCACGCCCCATGCTGCACGCCCACATCCTACCTGTACCCCTCCACCCCCGTTGCCTTGAAGGACGCGAAGATGCCTGCTCCGGGAGCGAGATCCAGGGCGCGCGCGCCGGCGGCCGTCACCTCGGCCACGAGCGGCGGAACCGTATCCAGCGCCACCCGCAGCCGCTCGCCGTGTGGGGGCTCGGGCACCAGCTCACGCACCGTGCCGTGAAAAACATTGCGGGCGCTGCCTTCCGGCGTCGAGCGCGAGAGCGTGATGCTGCTGGGCGGCACCACGGCGAACGCCTCGCCATCACCGCCGGGATCGACGACCGTGAGCCGGCCGCCGGCCACTGCCAGTTCGGCGAGGCCCGGCTCCGGGCGCGCGATGACCGACCCGCGAAAGAAGTTGGCGCCAAGAAAGGCGGCCACCGAGTGGGATCGCGGCCGCACCAGCAGTTCTTCGCTCGTGCCTTCCTGGATGATCCGTCCCTGCTCCATCACCGCGATCCTGGTTCCCAGCGCGAGCGCCTCGAGGGGATGGTGCGTCACCAGGAGCGTGAGGCCCCGCCGTTCGGCGATGACCGCGGCGAGTGTCGCACGTAGCGCCGAGCGGCTCTCGGGATCCAGCGCGCTCAGCGGTTCGTCGAGGAGTAGCAGCTCGGGATCCACCGCCAGTGCACGCGCGAGCGCCACGCGCTGTCGCTCGCCGCCGGAGAGGGTGGTGACCTGGCGGTCGGCGAGGTGCTGGGCGCCGCACTGGGCAAGCAGGTCACGGGTCGCGGGTCGCGAGTCACGTGACCCGCGACCCGTGACCCGTGACCCGTGACCAAACTCCACATTCTCCCGCACGCTGAGGTGCGGAAAGAGCGCCGCCTCCTGCGGCACCCAGCCCACCGAGCGCTTCGCGGGAGGAAGATCGAGCCGTCGGGTCGTGTCGGCCCAGGACACGTCGTTCACCCGGATCTGCCCTTCGCGCAGGGCGTCGAGACCGGCCAGCAGCCGCAGCACGCTCGTCTTCCCCGCGCCGCTGCCGCCCGCGAGCACGAGTGTCCCGCCATCCGCGATGGACAGCGCGACATCGAGCGCGAGCGTACCGACCTGGCTACGGAGCCGGGCGTCGAGCATGCGTGCCAGGGAAAACGGGGATCCAGGCGCGCACGGCGATCAGCACGCCGGCGGACATGGCCAGCAGCAGGACCGCCACCGCGAGCGCGGCGTCGAGATCCTGCTGCAGCGCGGCATAGACGGCGAGCGGCAACGTCTGGGTCTTGCCCGGCAGGTTGCCGGCGAACGTGATGGTGGCGCCAAACTCGCCGAGTCCACGGGCCCACGCCATCACGGCACCGGCAAGGAGCGAGGGCGCGGCAAGCGGCAGGGCAATCCGGCGGAAGACCGCGAACGCGCCATGCCCCAGTGTCGCACCAACCTCGAGCAGCTGGGGATCGACACGGCGCAGTCCCGCCGCACCCGCGAGGGCAAAATACGGAAACCCCACGAACACCTGCGCGATAATCACCGCTATCGGCGTGAAGGGAATGCTCACGCCGGCTGCGGTAATTGCCTTGCCGAGGATACCGGCGCGCCCGAAGGCCAGCAGCAGCCCGAGACCAGCGACGGTCGGTGGCAGCACCAGCGGCATCACCAGCAGCGCCTCGAACCAGCGGGTGAGGCGCGAGCGGCCGCTTGCGAGCCACCAGGCCACCGGCAGCCCGGCAACAATCACGATCACCGCTGCGGTCGCACTGGTGGCGAGGCTGAGCCCCAGCGCCTGGCGCACCATTGGATCCGCCAGCCGGCCATACAGCTCGGCAGGACGCACCGCGAGAATCAGGGCGACGACGGGAAGCAGCATGAAGCCGGCGGCCAGGCCGGCCACCGCGCCGGCGAGCCCACGCCATCCCGGCCGGCGCCAGCTCATGTCTCTGGCGTGCCTGGCGGGAGCTCGAAGCCGTGCGCCGTCAATACCGCCCTGCCCTTGGCCGAGCGCAGCAGTTCGAGGAAGTTCCTGGCATCGGTCGTGTCGGTTGCCCTCCGGGTCAGGGCAACGAAGTAGTGCGCCAGGATGTCGCGCGCGCCCGGCACTGGCAGCTCGCGCAGCGTGCCGGTGGTGTCGGCCCGCAGCTGGGCACGGTAGATGATTCCGGCGTCGGCCTCGCCCAGCCGAAGCTTGCTCAAGACGCCCGCCGCGGAGAGTTCCTGCGAGACGACCCCGAGTTCGACGCGTGTCGCGAAGTCGGGGCCGTAGCCCTGGATGTGTGACAGCCGCTCCAGCAGTTCGCGCGAGTAGCGCCCGAGCGGAACCTGGGGCGCCGCGAGCACCACCTTGGTCCCCGGCGAGGCGAGGTTCAGCGGCTCACGCACGAACTTGGCCGCACCGCTCTTGATCGAGAGGACCAGCGCGAGACTCGAGACGGCAAAGGTCTCGGCGGAGCCTGCCACTCCTTTCTCCCGCGCAATCTGCATCCAGCGCTGATCGGCAGTGGCCAGGAGATCGGCGCTGCCGCCCAGCTGGAGCTGGGACACGAGCTCAGAGGAGGCGGCGCCGTTGAGACGCACGAGCAGGCTGGAGTCCCGGCTCATCAGCGTATCGGCGAGGTCCTGGAACGCGGGCACCAGCGAAGACGCCACGAAAATGGTCAGCTCCCGTCCATGGGGCCCGCCCCGGGTCTCCCCACGCCGGCAGGCGGGGAGGAGGAGGGTGAGGAGGAGGAGGAGACGGGTCATGGGCTGCTCGTCGAGGGGTCAACGTGGTCGAGGGGTCAAGGCAGTCGAAAGGTCGAGATGGTTGAGCGGCTCCTGACCTCTCGACCCCTTGACCTCTCGACCGACACTGGACGCAACCGCCGTCTCCAAGCTAACATCTACCCGACTCATGAACCGGGAACCGCAATGAATCGTGCCTTGGTGCCGCTCGCCCTCATCGCCGTGCTCGCCGCCTGCCCCACCTACGACGAGTACCCCAAGCTGAGTGACCAGAGCGGCCTGGTGGACGCCGACACCTACGCCCGCTATGGCAAGGAGCAGGCGGAAGCGATGGCCATCGCCCGGGAGTACGGCCATTTCCACCAGGGCGACACCCGGGCCGACCTGCAGGCCGCAGCCGAGAGCACCGTGGCCTACGCCCGGACGCTCCCCGACGTGGTGGACATCCAGGCCGACTCGCTCGGGCACCGGATGACCATCCAGTTCAAGAGCGGCTGGCGCACGATGGTAAACCCCATCAACGATGGCAAGCGCGGAAGTGAGACACCCAACCTTCCGGGGGCGCCCCAGCCCAGGCAGTAATGCCCGACGAGGTCATTGAGGTGCGGACCACCGTGGCGAGTCGCGATGATGCCGATCGCCTGGCACGGGACGTGGTCGCCGCTCGGCTCGCCGCCTGTAGCCAGGTCACGGGGCCCGTCACGAGCCGCTATTGGTGGAAGGGCACGCTGGAACGCGCCGAAGAATGGCAGTGCCATTTCAAGACCACGCGCACGCGGTGGCCCGACGTCGCCCGGTTCCTGCGTGAGCACCATCCCTATGAATTGCCCGAAATCGTGATGCTGCCGTTGGCCGGCAGTGAGGCGTACCTCGACTGGGTGAGGGGTGAAGTGGTCGAGGAGTCGAGGGGTCGAGGAGTCTAGCAGGGCGGCGCCCCGGTCCAATCGACCCGATTGCTTCGTCGCACTTTGCGAGTGCTCCTCGCGATGACGCATGGCGTGCGCGTCGACCGTCGACCCTCGACCTCTTGACCTCTCGACCTCTCGGCCGCCCATGCCCGCTCCCGCCACTCCTGAACTGCTGTACCTGCTCTCCGGCGACGAGGACGATTTCCTCGAAGCCTGCGCCGGCCTGCGTCCCGCCGATATCGTCGAAGCGCTGAATCAGCTCCCCGAAGAAGCCGCTGCGCGGATCGTGGCGGCGCTGCCCTTCCATCGAGCCGTCGAGGTCTTCGACGAGCCGGAGCTCGAGCGGCGCGGCGACATCATCGCCAAGCTGGAACAGGACAAGGCCGTGCGCCTGCTCGACGCCATGTCGGCCGACCAGCAGGTTGAGATCTTCCGGGTGCTCGCGCCCGAGGCGCAGGGCCGGCTGGAACACGTGCTGGCCGCGCCCACCCGCGACACGCTCCGGCTGCTGCTCAAGTACCCGGAGACGACCGCCGGCGGCATCATGACGACGGAATTCGTGTCGGTGCCGTCGGGCTGGACGGTGCGGCGGGTGCTGGAGCACATCCACGCCGTGGGCGAGGCCAAGGAAACCGTTTACGCCATCTACATCGTGGATGACCGGCAGCGTCTCGTGCATGTGGTCTCGCTCCGCCAGCTGATGACCGCCGATCCCGACCTGCCAGTGCTGAACGTGGGCGAACGGCGGAAGCCGGTCACGTCCGGGCCCTACACCGACCGCGAAGATGTGGCCCGGCTCATCTCCAAGTACAACCTGCTCGCCATTCCCGTGATCGACGATGCCCACCGCGTGCTCGGGATCGTCACGGTGGACGACATCATCGACGCCCTGGTCACCGAGCAGACGGAGGACGTGCAGAAGTTCGGCGGCATGGAAGCGCTGGACGAGCCGTACATGCAGATCGGGCTGGGCTCGATGATCCGCAAGCGCGCCGGCTGGCTCTGTGCCCTCTTCCTCGGCGAGATGCTGACCGCCACCGCGATGGGTCACTTCGAGGACGAGATCAATCGCGCCGTGGTCCTCGCGCTCTTCGTCCCGCTCATCATCAGCTCAGGCGGCAACAGCGGTTCCCAGGCCACGTCACTCATCATCCGGGCAATGGCACTCCGGGAAGTCACGGTGCGAGACTGGTGGCGGGTGGCGGTGCGGGAACTGCCGGCCGGATTCGCGCTTGGCACCATTCTCGGGGGTATCGGGCTTGTGCGCATCCTCGTCTGGCAGTATTTCGGACTGTACGATTACGGCTCCCACTACATGCTCGTGGCCTATACCGTGGCGCTGGCGCTCCTGGGCGTCGTGATGTTCGGATCGCTGGTCGGCTCCATGCTTCCCTTTGCGCTCCGGCGCATCGGCTTCGACCCGGCCAGCGCCTCGGCGCCCTTCGTGGCCACACTGGTGGACGTCACCGGCCTGGTGATCTATTTCACCGTGGCGTCGCTGCTGCTGAGCGGGACGTTGCTCTGAGGCCGAGGTGGTCAAGGGGTCGAGAGGTCAAGCAGCACTTCTTGCCCACCTCGACTCCTCGACTGCCCGACCCCTTGACCCCTTGACCCCTTGACCCCTTGACCGGAGTTCCCCATGACGGACGCCGCTGCCGCACCTGCCCCGACACCGGCCAAGCCGAGCGTGATGGACTGCGCCGAGATCTACTACGCCCCATCGGATGTGTTCGAGCGGCGGCGGCAAGGCAAGTTCGGCATCCCGCTGCTGGTGTATGTCATCGCGATGGCAATCGCCTTCTTCGCGACCAAGGACCTGATGCGGCCGTTCTTCGACATGCAGGCCAGCCGCCAGATGGAGCAGGTCCTGAAGCAGCATCCGGAGATGACCCAGGAACAGCTGGAGCGTGGCCGCGCCATGGGGGCGAAGTTCGCCGGCGTCGGCGTCATCGTCGGCTCCGCCATCGTTCCCCTGGTGGCGGGCCTGCTTATCTGGCTGGTCGCCAAGTTTGCCGGAGCCGGGCTCGGCCTGGCACAGGGCATGGTGGTCGGCGTGTTCATGATGTTTCCGGCCATCGTCGAGTACATCGTCAACGCGATCCAGATGATCGTTGTGGACACGTCCGCGCTCACCTCCAATTACGACGTCAGCATCGGACCCTCACGCTTCATGCACGATGCATCCGCCGTAATGCGATCACTGGTGGGCCACATCGACCTGTTCACCATCTGGATGGCGTTCCTCATCTACCTCGGCGTCAAGGTCATCGGTCGGACATCGACCCAGACCGCGACCACGGTGGCCGTCGTGATGTGGATCATCGGTGTGCTGCCCGCCCTGTACGGCGCCATGAAGGCCGGCTGAGGAGGGATTCGTGAAAAAGGGTGGGCTGTTGACGGTCGGTGCTGCGGTGGCGCTCGGGATTGCGCTCTATACCAGCACGATGTCATCGCAGAAGATCGAGTGCTTTGCCGTCGTGACCTACGAGGGCCGCACCGACAGCGCCACGGCTTCCGCCGCTGATCGCGGCGAAGCGGAGCGCCAGGCACGGACCACGGCATGCGGCACCATCTCGAGCGGGATGGATGGGCGTATCGCCTGTTCCAATACGCCTCCGGCGCGCGTGCGCTGCCGGGAACTCTAGGAGTGCGGTTCCGGGTTCCGCACCCCATCGCCCTGCTGGTCGGCTGCATCCTGCTCGCGGCCGCAGCCACCTGGATTCTTCCGGCGGGCAGCTTCGAACGACATCATGACGACGTGACCGGGCGCGACGTCGTTGTACCCGGCACCTACGCGCGGGTCGAGGCCGCGCCCGTCGGTGCATTCCGGGCGCTCGTGGCGATTCCCAAGGGCATTGGCGCGGCGGCGGATGTCGTCGCGTTCGTCTTTCTGGTCGGCGGTGCCTTTGCCGTGGTGGAACAGACCGGCGCGCTGCGCCGGGCGCTCCGCCGGCTCATCGGCGCCGTGGGCGGGCGCCAGGCGCTGGTCATCCCGATCGTGTGCCTCGCGTTTGCCGCGGGCGGCGCTCTCGAGAACATGCAGGAAGAGATCATAGCCTTCGTCCCGCTGCTCCTCCTGCTGGTTCGCGGCCTGGGCTTCGATGCCTTAACGGCCTGCGCCATGAGCGTGGGTGCTGCCGCCGTCGGTTCCGCCTTCAGCCCCGTCAATCCGTTCCAGGTCATCATTGCGCAGAAAGTGGCGCAGCTGCCGCCCGGCTCAGGTGGGGGCTTTCGCCTCGTCGTGATGGCGATCTCGCTGGTGCTTTGGATTGCGGGCACCATCTATTACGCCCGGCGCCATCGTGTCACCGCCGAGCCGCTGGTGCTCGAACATGAACATGAGGTGCACGGGTGGCGGCTGGACCTGATCCTCGTCATGATGCTTGCGGCCCTCGCCATGCTTCCCATCGGGCTGAACCTGCTTGGCTGGGGATTTGACGAGCTCTCGGCGCTGTTCTTCATCATGGGAGCAGTGGCAGGCCTGCTCGCGGGGATGGGGATCAGCGGCACCAGCGAGGCGTTCGGAGAGGGCTTCCGCCAAATGGCCGTTGCCGCGCTGGTGATTGGCTTTGCCAAGGCCATTTCGGTGGTGCTGGATCAGGGTCAGGTGCTGGACAGCATCGTCCACGGTCTCGTGACACCGCTCACCGGCCTGCCGCCAACCGCGTCAGCGATCGCGATGCAAGGCGTCCAGGCGCTGATCCACGTGCCGGTCCCCAGCGTGAGCAGCCAGGCGGTGCTCACCATGCCGATCCTCGTTCCGGTCTCCGACCTGCTCGGCATCAGCCGGCAGGTGACGGTGCTGGCGTATCAGTACGGCGCCGGCCTCTGCGAGATCATCACGCCCACCAATGGCGCACTGATGGCCATCATTGCCGCCGCCGGCGTGCCGTATGAAAAGTGGATCAAGTTCGTGCTGCCGCTGTGGGGAGTGCTGATGCTGCTGGGGGCGGGGGCGGTGGCGATTGCGATGGGCGTCATGTGATAGGCGGACGAGGCGAACGAGGCGAACGAGGCGGACGAGGCGGACGAGGCGGACGAGGCGGACGAGGCGGACGAGGCGAGCCGAAGCTTGCCCGCTGGCACCAGTCCGCCCAGTCCGCCCTGTCCGTCTAGCCGACTAATCCCTCAAGCACCCGCTCATCGGCCAGCCCCGTGTGCCGCCCGGACTCCGTGCCGCCGCGGAATGCGATGAGCGTGGGAATCCCGCGAATCCCGAACTTCTGAGCCGTGGCCGGATTGGCGTCGGTGTCGAGCTTGAGCACCAGCACCTGGCCGGTCCGGGCAGTGGCGAAGCTGTCGAGCGTGGGCGCCATCATCCGGCAGGGGCCGCACCAGTCGGCGTAGAAGTCCACCAGTACCGGCACGGTGCTCCCCTGGATCACCTTCTCGAAGTCCGCATCAGTCACCTTGATGGGCCGGTCCAGCCGCAAGGGCCTGTGGCACTCGGCGCAGGTCGGCTTGTCGGCCAGGCGGGCCATGTTCACCCGGTTGAGCCGGCCGCAGAAAATGCAGCGGGCCACGGCGTGACGTGTGCTCGTTGCGTCGCTCATCACATCTCTCCCGGTGTAGGGGCGGCTCGCAGCCGTACCCCGGCACGGCGAGGCTGCCGCCCGGCACCAATAATGCATCCAGCGGGACGAGCGGGAAACATTCAGACCGAAACGCGGGTTCCTGAACTATGAGCGAACTGATCATTCGGGAAATCGGCCAGGACGACGATTTCGGCCATTGGTTCCACGAGCTCCTGGAGCGCGACGACAGCGAGTCCTCCATTGGCCCGTCGGACGACCGCTATCTGGTGCTGAGCAACGAGATCGGCGACTGGATCGGCGGGCTCCGGTTCTCCCTCAGGGGTGGCGTTGCCCAGCTTATCGAAATCGGCATCTCGCCGGCTGAGCGCAGCCAGGGCCATGCTCACCGCCTGCTGGCGGCCTTCGAGCTCCGCGCCACCCAGGAAGATGCCCATTTGGCAGAGTTCTGGACTGACGACCTGGGCGCCGAGGGGCTGCTGTCGGCGCTCGGCTGGCACCGGGTGATGCTGCGGGAGAACTACCTCGGCGGGCGAGCGTGGTTGCTGATGGAGAAAAGGCTGGGGAGTTAGTCCTCCGTCGTCGGCTATTGGTCGTCGGTTGACGCTGATGGCCGACGACCCTCCCGCTGTCCCCCTCCCCCGGATTCCGTTAGTATTCGAGTCTATTCCGGCCCCCGCCGGCGCCGTCCCTCGTGCTCAGGAACGTCATGGCCCTCACCGATTCCGCCCGCCAGCTGCTCTCCAAAGTCGAAGTCCTCAAGGACCTCGAGGCCAAGGTGCGCCAGCTCATGAGAGCGCACGAGGAGAAGCGCGAGCTGTGGTTTCCGAGTGAGCTGATCGGGCCCGGCCCGGATGAATGCCCCGAGACGCACCGCGCGGAGCTCAAGAAGCGGGCAGAAGGGATTCCCGATGCGGTGCGGGCGGCACTGGCGCTCAATCTTCTGACCGAAGAAGGGCTGCCGCATTTCCACCGCCTGCTCGCCGTGTACCTCGATGACGACAGCTACTGGCGGTCATGGAACAACCTCTGGACCGCAGAAGAGGACCGGCACGGCCAGGTACTGCACGACTACACCCGCGATGCCGAGCTCTTCAAGCAGCGCCGGCTCGAGGAGATGCAGTTCGAGTACCTGAAGGCCGGGTTCCATCCGGCGTGGGACAAGGATCCTTACCGGGTCTTTGCCTACACCACGGTGCAGGAGCGCGCCACCCAGTTCTCCCATGCAGCCACCGGCCAGCTCATCGCCGAGCATGACGAGCGGCTCGCCATGATTCTCGACCGGATCGCGCGTGAGGAGGCCCGCCATTTTGCCTTCTACCGCACCATCATGCAGGAAATCCTGGAGCGGGATCCCAACCAGGCGCTCGAGTCGATCGTGCAGGTTCTACCGAGCATCGACATGCCGGGCCACAGCATGCCCGGCTTCCGCGAGATCGCTGACGTGATCCGGCGTTCCGGCATCTATGGCCCGCGCGACTACCTGCGCATCGTCCAGGAGCAGATCAAGTTCTGGAAGATCGAGACGCTCGAGGGGCTCTCGGAGCTGGGCCGCGTGGCCCAGGACAAGATCCTCGCCATTCCGGACCGGCTCCGGCGAGTGGCCGATGCCATCGAGACGCGCAGCAAGGCCAAGACCTTCAGCTTCGACGTGGTCTTCAACCGGGAATTCGCCCTCGAATGAGGCAGGCGTGCGGGCTGGTTGCCGCAATGCTCGTCCTGATTTCGTGCGGCAAGGGCGAACCGACCCCCGCACGTGCCGCCACGCCCCGCACCGCTGCTGATTCCGCCGAGGCGGACGCGACGACGCTGGGCCGGGAGATCTACCACCTGCTTGACCTCGCCTCGGATTATCGCGGTTCGCACCGCGGGCGCCTGCCCCAGACACTCCGCAATCTTGGCATCGACAGCCTCACCAGCGACATCGCGCGGAGCATCAACGCCAGCGCAGGGCAGTTCACGGCTGGCGCCGCGTTCCGGGATCGCACGGGACACTTCTGGGTCGCCTGCACCGGCGAGCTCAAGGTGCTGGAAGACGCCGTGATCGGCGCGGGGCGCTACACGCTGACCTGCATTTCGCCAGCAGGTGAGCCGCACGAGGTCCAGGCTGGCGGGGCGCTGGACTAGCCGATGCCTGTGACGTCATTGCACGCGAAGGCACGAAGGCACGAGGGCGCGGTGTGGCCTTCGGCAGCAACCGCAATTTCCCGGTTTTCGTGCTGTCGTGCGAGCCACGTTGCCGCAAGCCTCACCTCATCGATTCCAGCCTAGTGGCACTTCCGGCGATCTATCTTGGACTGCGGATCGTGGTAGCCGCCGCGTTTCTCTTCACGCTCGTCGTCGCGTTCACGCACTGGATGGTGCAGCAGCAGAAGCTCGCGCCCTTCAGTGCGTGGCCCAGGGCCATCCGGCGGGTGAGCGATCCGCTGCTGCGGCCGATCGAGCGGCGGCTGCTGCGCTCGGGCGGCAATCCCCAGAATGCTCCCCTCTGGCTCGCTGGACTCACGCTCGCCTCTGGCCTGATTGTGCTCTGGCTCTTCCGGTGGGTCGTTGGGGCCATCGTCTCGCTGGCCTACGCAGCCCAGGGCGGCCCCCGCTTCTGGGTCGCGCAGGTGGTGCACTGGACGTTCTCCATCGTGGAGATCGCACTGATCGTGCGGGTGCTGGGCAGCTGGATCGGTGCGAACGAGCACTCCAGGTGGATGCGCCCATGCGTGTTGCTCACCGAATGGCTGCTGGTCCCGCTCCGCCGCTTTGTCCCGCCACTGGGCATGATCGACATCACGCCGCTGATTGCCTACTTCCTGCTTGTGCTCGCGGAACGGGCGGCGTTGGGGATACTGCTGTCGTAGGTCGTAGATCGTATGCCGTACGACTTATGAGTTCTGACTTATGACTGACCTCACCCTCACCATCCTCGTCCAGCCCCGCGCCTCGCGCAGTGAGATCGTCGGCCCGCATGGTGACGCGCTCAAGGTGCGCCTGGCGGCGCCGCCGGTGGATGGAGCGGCCAACGAGGAACTGGTGCGGCTGCTGGCGAAGGAGTATGGGGTTCCGAAAAGCGCTATTGCAATTGTGGCTGGGCTGTCATCCCGAAGGAAGACAGTACGGGTGCGCGGCGCTGGGCGCTAGGCGCGAGGCGCACAGCGGTCAGCGCTTCACTCCAGTGCCGCCGCCTCCGCCCTGATGCGGTCCACCTCCGGCTGTAGCGCCGGCTCGGGATGCGCGCGGAGCGCCAGGTAGTGACCGTACGCCGCACGGGCCTTCGCCTTGTCACCCGTGAGACTCGCGAGTCGGCCTTCCTCGCGGTACAGCGTTGAGAGGGCCACCTGTACCCGTTGCGCGCCCGCGTCGGCCACGGGCGCCCGGCGCTCGACCACGCCGAGCCCCTTGGAGTAGTCGCCGAGTTCGGAGTAGAGCTCTGCCAGGGTCAGGTTCCCCAGCGTCACAGCCCAGGAGTTCAGGTACGGGTCGAGCACGCGGGGTGAGTCGAGCGCCGCCACCAGGCGCGGAGCCTCGGGGCTGTGGCGGTAGACCGCCCGTCGGGCCTCCAGCACTCGCAGGCAAATATCCACCACATCGTCGCGCTCCTCCGGTGCCACCCGCTCGAGCACGGCAACCAGCGGCGGGATCCGATCCCATTCGCCGTGAGCGGCACGCCAGAGCGCCAGCCCGACGGCAGCAAGCTGTTGATCAGGAGTCGGCACGGCGCGCCCCGCGGCCAGTACTTCGAGCCCGGGTTCAGACCGTGCGATGGTTGCGGCGGCAAGGGTGGTATCGCCGTCCCAGTAGAGCGCGGAGAAGATGGTCGCGAAATCGTGATACAGGCCGGTCGCATCGGCAGCGGTCGCGGCCTGCATGAGCCGGGCAGCTTCCGAGGGCCTGCCCTGATTGAGCGCCAGCTCCGCCTGGCGCTGGAAGGCCCGAATGAGGTCGTGCGCGGCACCACTGCGCCGCTGCAGTTCGCGCGCCGCCGCCACCGCATCATCGAGCCCCACGCCTTCCACTTCTGCAGCTGAGATGAGCCGATCCAGCGTGGCATAGCTCTGCGATGCCATGGCACTCCGGAAGCTCTTCAGCGCCGTGGTATCACCCAGGGATGCGGCAATCAGCCAGCGGTAGTATTCGGCAAGATCGCCATCCGGATCCAGCGCCAGGTAGCGGCCTCCGAGACGCCGCACGCTCGCCGTGTCGCCGCGCGCCGCCTCGATCTCGAGCAGATGACCCAGCGCCGGCACATACGTCGAGTCGATGTCCAGCGCCTTCCGAAAGGCCGCGGCGGCCCGGTCACGTGCTCCCGCCAAGCCCGCCCAGGTCTGCTGGTTGAGCACCAGGCCGAACTGCAGCCAGATGTCGGGCCGCCTCGGGGCCGTGGTCGCCATCTCGCACAGGGAGTAATAGGCCATGGTATCCCGCACGGCGATCGGGACGCTCTCCGGCAGGAATTCCCGATTGAGGCAGGGAAGGAAGCGTGCATCCGTCATGGGCAGGTCGGCCTTGCGGGCCTTGAGCCAGCGGGTCACCGAATCAACGCCACGGTTGTTGGACAGCTGCCCCGCCATGAGCCAGCCGATGCCCGCCACGACAAGTGACGAGTCCTGTTCAATCGCGTCGGCATAATGCGACGCGGCGGCAGCGTAGTGCCCGCTCCCAAACTCATGTTCCGCCTGGAGAAAGGCACGCAGCGCTGGCAGCGCCGACTGCCGCATGGCGGCACGCTGCTCGGCTGGTTGTCCCGCGAGCGAGATGAGAAGTCCGGCGGCAAGCTGATCCGCAAGCGGGCCAAGCCGACTCATGGTGCCGCCCACCCCTGCCACGCTGGCCAGCTCCGCTCCATCACTGGATGATTCGATCGTTGCCGTAACGTTGAGCGAGTCACCCGAGGTGAGCACTTGCCCGCGCAGCATCAGGCCGCTTCCCAATGCCATTGCAAGCTCCCGAACATGCCGCTGGTCCAGCACGCCTGGCGCCAGGTCGAAGCGCCGCAGTGCCGCCTGCACGCCGGATGGTTCCGCCGCGCGCGGCCCGCCCTGTCCCGTGAAGCGCTCGGCGAGCAGGTTGGCCAGCGCGAGCCCGGCGGCGGCGGCTTGCGAGTCGCCGGGATTGGCTGGGGTTAGCGGCAGGATGGCGACGCGATCTGGGTCGAGCGGCGGGGTCCGGCGATGGCTGGCGACCAGGCGCCATGCGAGGATGGCGCCGACGATGGACACCAGGAGCGCGGCCGCGATGAGCCAGGGGCGCCGCCGCCGCAGCCGCGGCACGGCAAGCGACGCGCGGCTCCAGGCGGGAAATGATTCGCCCCTGAGGACCCGCGCAAGCTCTCCCGAACTGGAGAATCGGTCGGCCGGGTTCTTGGCCAGCGCCCGGTGGATTGCCCCCTCGACGATCTCGGGCACCACATCGCGCACGGCCCGAATGCTGGGAACCCGTTCCACGGCGTGGCGAGCAAACACCTGCTGCACCGACGCGCCGGTGAATGGCGGTTCGCCAACCAGCATCTCGTACAACACGCAGCCGAGACTGTACTGATCGGAGCGCGGATCAAGCCGCGCGGAGCTGCCGACCTGCTCCGGGCTCATGTACATCGGCGTGCCGACGACGAGCCCCGAGGAGGTCAGCACTCCCTGGTCCTGTTCCAGGGCGTGAGCCAGGCCGAAATCTGCGACGAGCGCGTGCCCGCCACTCAGGAGAATGTTGCCCGGCTTGATATCACGATGGACCACGCCCTCCTTGCCGGCGTAGTCGAGCGCGTCGGCCACTTCGGCGCCGATGGCGAGCGCATCCTCGAGTGGCAACGGTCCTTCCCGCCGAAGCCGCGCCGCGAGCGACTCGCCCTTGATGACAGGCATGACATAGAACAGCAGGCCGTCGGCATCGCCACTGTCGTACAGCGGGACGATGCCCGGGTGGCTCAGCCGCGCCGCCACCCGGACTTCGCGAACGAACCGCTGATGCCCGAGGGATGCGGCGAGTTCAGGGGAGAGCACCTTGACGGCAACGTCACGATCGTGACGAAGATCATGTGCCAGGAAGACGACCGCCATGCCGCCCCGCCCCAGCTCGCCCTGGACGGTGTAGCGATCGCCGAGGGCGTGCGCGAGTCGGTCGAGAAGTTCACTCATGCGCCGGCCCGGGAGAGGGCCACCCCTCCGGCTCGAAGAGCGGATGACAACTTCGTGCCGGCAGGGCCAGCTCCTGCTCCAGCAGCGCTGCCCCGAGCGCACCCTTGTACAGCGATAGCGTGCCCGATGCACCACGCGGAAACCCGCGCGCCGTCCGCCGCTGAAGCCGCCGTGCACGATCCAGCCATGCCGGCGCCCCGGTGGCCCGGTACAGTGCAAGCAAGGCATAGCTTCTGCCGGCCAGGCCGCAGCAGAGGTCGGGCATGAGGTCGGGAGCCTCCCACGCACTCCAGCCACATCGTTCGGCGAGCGCCTCGTAGCGGCGCTGTCCGGTGACCTGCGCCGCCAGAATCCAGAGATGCACCAGGCCGGCGGGCCCGTTGCACCAGCCGGGGATGTCATGGTGGCTGCCGGTCCCGCTGGCGTGAGGAAACTGCACACCGCTTCCCCGCGGCTCCGCCAGGCGACGCAACACACCGAGGGCGCGCGCCACGGCCGGCGTGGGCTCGACGCCGGCAACGCGGCACCAGCGGAGCAATGCGTAGAGAACGCCACCCCAGCCGTGGACAATGCCGGCGTTCTGCAGTGGTCCCGGATCAGCCGGAAAGCGATCGAGCGCGGGGAGCGACGCGTCGAGCCGCTCCGCCAGGGCGCGGCCGAGCTGCCAGAGATGATGGCGCGCCGTGACCAGTTCCGGCGGCGCACACTCCAGCAGCAGCATTGCTCCCAGCAGCACGCCGGCAATCCCCTGGCCCAGCTCGATCCTCACCTCTCTTGCTACGGGCAATGCGCAGAATTGCTCGATGATGGCCGTCATGCGTGAGCCCTGGCCGGTGGCCTGGGCCACATGCGCATCCACCAGCAGGAGGCCGGAGGCGGTAAACAATGGCGCGACGCTGCCGGCCACAGGCGCGCTGAGCCCCTGGCGGGGATTCAGGAATGCCCCGCGGCGGGCGGCAGCGAGCCTGGCGACTTCGCACCAGCCGGTCGCATGGGAGAGCAGTCGAGGATCGTCGCGGAGCACCGCCAGGCGGTAGAGACCGAATGCCGTTCCGGCCATGCCATGCATGACAGAGCATCGCGGCGGGGACAGGCGCCTGACCCAGTCGGGCGGCGAATGGCGCTCCAGCGTCCGCAACCATGCATCGGTCCTGCTGCGAGGCGGGATCGCGGGTGACGACGCGACCGGCGGAAGCGCGCACCGCGTCAGCGCGCCGGCGAGCGCGCGCACCGAGGGGAAGCGCTCGTGCTCCTCGTGAGCCAGCGCCCGTGCGAGGACTGCTTCGAGTTCGGGCCACGGCGCCGCACCCTGCGCGGCAAATGGAAGCGGCGGCCGTGCGGTGAGAGCGCGAAGCATGGCCTCGCGATCCTGCATCGGACCGACGTGGGTAGCGCCGGTCGCGAGATGATAGAGCAGCGCGGCAATGGCAAACTGCTCACCCGCCGCGGACAACGGCGGCGGCGTTCCGCCGTGCAGCCAGGCGTCGGCCAGCAGGGGCTCGGCGTAGGGAAGCACGGCGCCGCGCTCGCACTCCCGCCGCCCGGCAACGCGGCTCAGCCCGTAATCCAGAATCGTGACTCGGCCGCTGGGGTCCACGAGCAGGTTGCCGGCATGGACGTCACCATGCAGGACCCGCCGGGCGTGCAGTCGCGCGTATGCCCGGGCGACGCGAATCAGCAGGCGAAGAAGCGCTGCCTGTCCGGCCTGGCCCTGGGATCGCAGTTCAGCAGCACGTACCAGGGGCGAGACGCCGCTGCGCCATGACATGGCCAGCCACGCCCGGCCTTCGACCGTCCCGGATTCCCGGAAGCGGGGAGCATCGCGCCCCCGCAACAGCCGCAATGCGAGACATTCCTGCCGCATGGCGGCGCGTAAGCGGCCCTCAGCGCCGGAACGGGCAATCTTGAGCGCGGAGATCTGTCCCCCCGCGTTCCGGACCTGGTACAGCTCTGAATCCTCCAGGACCATCACCGAACGAATGATGACGTAGTCGGCAATCCGCTCACCCTTGTCGAAGGACGGGGCAATCCGGGCGGCGTCCGGCGAGTGGGCCGGAACCAGGATCCGGTCCTCGTAGCAGGCGCGCAGGAGGGGAAATGCTTCAGCAAGGGCCTCACGTGGGTCGCGCTGGTCGCCGTCAGCGATCAGCGCATCCACGATGCGCGTGGGGCTCCGGAAGCGCTGCAGCAGGAGCGCGGCATCGTGCCCAATCACCTTGGAAGAGGCGCGCACCCGGGCTCGGCCAACGGCGTATCCACGCGGCACGGCAGGAAGCCGGCGGCGCAGCGCACCGGGAAGCTCGGCGAGCGGCCTCAGCAGGACATCGTCGGGAAGTACGAGCGGGTCAGTGAGCGCCATGGAGCGCCCTCGAGAGCCCGGAAGCGCGCCCGGACGGCGCCCAGGTGCGAACGTCTACGCCGTCAAGCGATACTCGCTCCATGGCATAGCACCAGGACGGCACGGCACACCCTGGATCCTTGAGCGCCTGCACCATCGCCGTGGCGAGCCGCTGCGTGAGCCAGGCCCGCCAGCTGTCGTCGCCACTCCATGGAGCGGCGGCGCCCTGGCCTCCCGGATCCACGCCCCACGAGAGGAGCGCCGAGGCGCCTGTCTGCCCGGTGAACGGCACGCCATGGGCCGGCACACCAGCGAGATCGCGCTCGAGTTGGCGCGCAGCCCGGGCCAGCTGCCGCGGCGTATTGAAGTACAGCACCAGCTTGTCGGGACGCAGGATGTTGGCAACATCCCGGCCCACTTTCATGGCAAAGGCATCACGCTGCCGCGACGCGGCCCCGAGCGCCGGCACCAGCTGGTCGGGCACCGGGCTGACGTAGAGCTTCCAGACGGCGCCAGGAGCGCTGCTGCATCCGGCCCGCTCCCATGAGAGCCAAGCCCCCTTCCCCGCTGTCACGGCAGCGTCCAGTCCCGCCGAGCGAGGGACGCATCGCCGAAGCTCGCGCTCGAGCGAGAGGGAATCGGGGTAACGGCTTCGCCAGGCCGGGCTCGCGGGAAGGGTGTTGAAATGGTAGAGAAGGCGCGCGAGTACGGTGGGGGAGGCAAGCTGCAGCGCCCCGGCGTCCTGCATTGCGGCAAGGGACAGCATACCGGTGGCGGACCGCGGTTCCGTCTCCTTCCCGACAGGAAGGCAACAGGACCGCGCGGCGGCCCCGCTCAGGTAGCGCCGACCCGCGTGAATTTCCAGCACGCCATCAAGCACCAGCGCGCGGAGCGCGCGCGACGGCACCGACCGGGGAGCCCGTCCCGGCCGAGCAAGACGCTGAAAGAGCCGCGCTGTGTCGCGGGTGACGACGCGCTGGACCCGAAAGTCATCAGCCGCGGGAACCAGCAGGCCGCCAAAGGCAGGATGGGTGGCATGCGCCCGGAGCCAGGTCGGGAGGGGAGGTTGGAGGGCTCCTGGCTCCACGAGACGGTAGCTGGCGGACGCCCGGAACAGGCGAGCTGAGAGCGGCGGAACTGGCGCCATGGGTGTACCGGAAACCACCCGGCGCACGGGGGTGCGCCGGGTGGCAGTGGGCGGGTCAGGCCAGCGCTGCTTCGAGCTGAAGCCGAAGGTCGTCCAGTTCGCCATCGGCGATCTTCGGTTTCTTCTGCGTGGTGTTGGTGCATGCACCGCAATTGGTGGGCTGCTTGCAGGGGCCATCCTTGTCCCCGTCGGCCCATGCCAGCTCGCCCGATTCCGACGCGCTCACCGGCATCATCACATCCCTGCTCTCGAACCTGTTCATGCTGCGCCTCCCATCGCGTAGGACTGCTCGGCCAGCCGAAGTGACTGGTCCGCCAACCGTCCATGGATTGCGAATGATGACGCTGGGATATACGGGCCGGCGGCACAGCCGTCAACTGGGATCTTGCCAGTGGGACGCGGGAGAGGTAGTTCAGGGTCGAGGGGTCGAGGGGTCAAGAAATCGACTTTGACGCCTCGACTGCTTGACTCCTCGACTTCTTGACCTCTCGACCCTCGACCCTCGACCCTCGACCCCCATGCCCCGCGCCCAACGCCCCACGCCCTTCCACATCCACAGCATCGCCTTTGCCTACCCCGGCAATCGCGAGGCGATTGCGCTGCGGTCTCCGGCCACCGACCGGCTGCTCAGCGAGCACGCCGAATGGATCCGACAGGAGCGCTCGGCGCCGGTGGCATACGTGCGGGGCGCGCGGCCGCATATCCGCGTAGTGTGCCGCCGGGTCGCCGGACCAGCGAAGCTGACGGCGGTCATCGGCGCCAGCGCTCGCGGCAAGGCCGTCGGCGTAGCCGAGCGCCGTGTGCGACTGGTGTTTGGACGGAATGGCCTTTCGCAGCCGGTGCTGTTCCGCCTGTCGCGGGCGTTACCGAAGGCAGTGGGCGTCCAGCGGATCCGCTGGAGCTGGATCGGCAAGGTCGGCGACGTACGCATGCCGCTGGGCGAATCGGAACACGAAATCTGCCTGGCCTGGCGGCGGCCTCGCGCGGCTGAAGCGTGGGCCGGCATCGGTGAGTTCAAGGGTCACCCACCATGGGTCTACGCCCCGGTCATGCAGTGGACCTGTGCCTGGGCAGCTGGCCGGAATGATCCGAAGGCCATCTGCGACGCGATCCTGCGGCGACTGCCTGCGTCCGGACTCAGCTACGCCAAGCCGGCGTGGGACGTGCGAAGCATGCTCAGTGCAGGAGGTGGCTACTGCGGCGGCTGGTACCGGATGTTCCAGGCCATGGCGGCGGCACAAGGCGTCGCGGTCGAACGGCGATCTTTCCTGGTCAACTGGCAGAACGAACGCGGAGGGCGGGCACGATGGTGCGCCATCGTGGTGGGGAAACCTGGCATCAATCGCGAGACCGTGGCCGAAGCTGCAAGCACTTTCCATGACGTGCGCCAGCGACCGGTGAAGGAGGCGCCAGTTCGCTCCACCACGGTGGCGCGCTACCGCTTCTGGGGCGTGCCCGAGAAACTGGGCGACGGGCATTGCGTCAACTTCCTGCGCCATGAGGGACGCTGGTACCTGTATGATGCCTGCTTCCTGTCGCAACCCGTGGCATTGCCCGGCTTCTCACTGCCCCGCTCCGACACCACCCGTGCCATTCCCCTGGGAAAACTCGGTGCGTTCCGCTCCCGCTATCTCGATCACGCCGTGGGCTACATGCTCGGCTCGTTTCGGAAGGACGGGCGTCTCTTCCGCACCGTGCATCCCGACCCGGGCGATCCCAGGTTCGGCAAGCAGCCGGTCCTCAACGGGCTGAGCATCCGCACACCGATCGTGCCCAGGCCTGGCCAGCTCATTTCCTTCTACTGGGTCTGAACCATGTCCGTCGCCCACCAGCACCTCAGGCGCTGTCTCGCGGGAGACCTGATCCACGGCCAGCGCGCCACCTGGCCGCGCGCCATGGCGCTCATGCATGCCGTCGCATCGGCCGAGAGCGCCGAGTCTGAAGCAGTGCTTCGAGAAGTCGCCCTGTACGACGGCCGGTTGCAGCTCGACGCCTCGGCGGGCCTCCCGCACGCCATGTCGCCCGAGGACGCGCTGCGCGCGCTGGCCGTGCAGGTGCTCGCGGCGTGGAATCCTCGCCGCCATCGGGCGGTGATCCGTGCGGTGCATCGCTCGGCGCGGAACGATGTGGTGCGGAAGATTGCGGAGGAGAGGGTGTAGGCTGCTGGCCGCTGGCCGCTGGCTGCTGGCTGCTGGCTGCTGGCTGCTGGCTGCTGGCTGCCCGAAGCTGTCAATGACGTGTCATTGCGAGCACGCCGCAGGCGTGCGACGCAATCGGGTGGAATGGATCGAGATGCTGGCTACCCGATTGCTGCGTCGCACCCTCCGGGTGCTCCTCGCAATGACGCGTAGCCCTCAGCCTCCAGCCCTTAGCCTTCAGCTTTCAGCCCTCTCACATTATACTGAATCCAGATCACGACCCGTGGCGATTTGCGCAGCTTGCGGCCACGTTAAACAAACTGCTAAAACGCGTCCGCTCGGGCCGTTTTGGCATCGGGCGGTTGTCATATGGAGTCCAGAGTGAAGCCTGCATTACCCACATCGTTTGATCGACGCTCGCGCCTGGCGCAACTTCCTTCCCTGCTGAGCGAACGCGTCCTGGTGCTCGATGGCGCGATGGGCACCATGCTCCAGCGCCACCGGCTGGATGAAGCCGCGTTCCGGGGTGAGCGGTTTCCGGACTGGCCGCGCGACCTCAAGGGCGACAACGACCTCCTGACGCTCACGCAGCCGGCCATCGTCGCCGAGATCCACCGCCAGTATCTCGCCGCCGGCGCCGATATCCTCGAGACCAACACCTTCAATGCCACAAGCATCGCGCAGGCCGATTACGGCGCCGAGTCGCTGGTGGCCGAGCTCAATCGTGAGGGAGCTCGGCTCGCGCGCGCCGCGGCGGACGAGTTCGAGCGGCTGGAGCCCTCGCGGCCGCGCTACGTGGCCGGCGTACTGGGGCCGACCAATCGCACGGCCAGCATCTCGCCCGATGTGAACGATCCTGGCGCACGAAATACATCGTTCAGGGAGCTGTCGGCGGCGTACGCGGAAGCGGCGCGCGCCCTCGTCGAGGGCGGCGCCGATCTCCTGCTCATCGAGACGGTC
The DNA here is from genome assembly GCA_035708725.1 of Gemmatimonadales bacterium. Classification (GTDB taxonomy): domain Bacteria; phylum Gemmatimonadota; class Gemmatimonadetes; order Gemmatimonadales; family GWC2-71-9; genus CAMLHP01. Next base: position 41,521 of record DASTFH010000003.1, read on the forward strand.
TTCGACACGCTCAATGCCAAGGCCGCCATCTTCGCGATTGAATCGCTGGTAGCCGGCGGCATGGAGCGCGTCCCCGTCATGATCTCCGGCACCATCACGGACGCGAGCGGCCGCACGCTTTCGGGCCAGACCGCGGAAGCGTTCTGGTACTCGGTGGCGCACGCCAACCCGATTTCCATCGGACTCAACTGCGCCCTGGGCGCAAAGCAGCTCCGTCAGTATGTGAGCGACGTGGGCCGGGTGGCGCCGATCTTCGTGAGCGCGCACCCGAACGCGGGCCTGCCCAATGAAATGGGCGGCTACGATGAAACGCCGGAGACGATGGCGGCCCAGCTGGGTGAGTGGGCCGAACATGGGCTGGTGAACATCGTGGGCGGCTGCTGTGGCACCACGCCGGACCATATCCGTGCCATAGCCGACGCGGTGCGCGGCAAGGCCCCGCGCAAGCTTCCTGCTATTCCAGTAGCAACTCGGCTCGCGGGGCTCGAGCCGCTGGTCATCACTGATGACTCGCTGTTCGTCAACATCGGTGAGCGCACCAACGTCACCGGCTCGAAACGCTTTGCCCGCCTCATCCTCAATGGCAAGCACGAAGAAGCGCTCGAGGTGGCGCGCCAGCAGGTGGAGAATGGCGCGCAGATGATTGACGTCAACATGGACGAGGGCATGCTCGACGCCGAAGCCGCCATGGCGACGTTCCTCAAGCTCGTGGCCTCCGAGCCCGCCATTTCCCGTGTCCCGGTGATGATCGACTCATCCAAGTGGTCGGTGATCGAGGCGGGACTCCAGTGCGTGCAGGGCAAGGGCGTGGTGAACAGCATCTCGCTCAAGGAAGGTGAAGCACCCTTCCTGGAGCATGCCCGCCTTGCCCGTCGCTACGGCGCGGCCATGGTGGTGATGGCGTTTGATGAAGCGGGCCAGGCTGAAACCGCCGAACGGCGGGTGGCGATCTGTACGCGTGCCTACCGGCTGCTCACCGGGGCCGGCATCCCGCCGGACGACATCATCTTCGACCCCAACGTCTTCGCCATCGGCACCGGCATCGAGGAGCACGCCAACTACGCCGTGGCCTACATCGAGGCTGCGCGTCGCATCAAGGCGGAACTCCCGCACGTCCGGATCAGCGGCGGCATCAGCAATGTGTCGTTCTCCTTCCGCGGGAACGACCCGGTGCGCGAGGCCATCCACGCCGTCTTCCTCTACCACGCCATCGCTGCCGGGCTCGACATGGGAATCGTGAACGCCGGCCAGCTGGCGGTGTATGACGAGATCGAGCCCGAACTGCTGCGCCGGGTGGAAGACCTGGTGCTCAACCGCCGGCCCGACGCCACCGAGCGCCTGCTCGAGGTCGCCGATTCGGCCGCGTCGAGAGTCTCGGGCAGCGGACCCGACCTCGCCTGGCGCGCGTTGCCGGTGACGGACCGGATCCGCCATGCCCTGGTGGAAGGGATCACCGATTATATCGTCGAGGACACCGAGGAGGCCCGCCTCGCGGCCACTCGCCCGCTGGACGTGATCGAAGGACCGCTGATGGACGGCATGAACGTGGTCGGCGATCTCTTCGGGGCCGGCAAGATGTTCCTGCCCCAGGTGGTGAAGAGCGCCCGCGTCATGAAGCGCGCGGTGGCGCACCTGCTGCCGTTCATGGAAGCCGAGAAGTCCGGTGTGGTGCAGGCCAAGGGGAAAATCCTGATGGCCACGGTCAAGGGCGACGTGCACGACATCGGCAAGAACATCGTGGGCGTGGTACTGCAGTGCAATAACTACGACGTGATCGACCTCGGCGTCATGGTGCCGGCCGCCAGGATCCTGGAGACGGCCGTGAGGGAAAAGGTGGACATCATCGGGCTGTCCGGGCTCATCACGCCCTCGCTCGAGGAAATGGCGTTTGTCGCGAGCGAGATGGAACGGGAAGATTTCTCGCTTCCGCTGCTCATCGGCGGCGCCACGACGTCGCGCGCCCATACGGCGGTGAAGATCGAGCCGGCCTACCGGAAGGGCCCCACGGTGCACGTCGCCGACGCGTCGCGTGCGGTTGGCGTGGTCGGCAGCCTCCTGAGCACCGAGAACCGCACCGCCTACGCGGCCCAGGTCCGGGACGAATATCGCGCGCTGCGCGAGGAGCGGGCGGGCCGGCGGGCCGCCGAGCCGCGCGTCACGATCGAGGAGGCGCGCGCCAACCGGCTCACGCCCGACTGGTCACGCGCCGCGCCGAAGCCGACGTTTCTTGGCGTGCGCCACCTGGAGAATTATCCGCTCGCGGAACTGGTGGAGCGGATTGACTGGACGCCGTTTTTCCAGTCGTGGGAGATGCGTGGGCACTATCCCGACATCCTGAAGGATCCCGTGCAGGGGAAGGCCGCCTCCCAGCTGTTCGATGATGCGCAGGCTGTCCTGCGCTCGCTGGTGGAAGGCGGACGGCTGCGTGCCGCTGCTGCCTTCGGCTTCTTCCCCGCAGCGGCGCGTGGCGACGACATCGCCCTCAGGGTCAACGGCACGGAGAAAGTCTCGCGCACATTGCGCCAGCAGATGCAGAAGGGCAATGGCCGGCCCAACCTTGCGCTCAGCGATTTCGTGGCACCCGAGGAGCTCGGCACCAAGGACTATGTCGGTCTCTTCGCGGTGACGGCCGGGCTTGGCGCCGCGGAGCTCATCGCCGAGCGGCGGGCAGCGCAGGACGACTACAACGCCATCCTCATCGAGGCACTGGCAGACCGGCTGGCGGAGGCGTTCGCCGAGCGACTGCACGAACGGGTACGGAAGGAGTTCTGGGGCTATGCGGCGGACGAGATGCTCGACAACAGCGAGCTCATCCACGAAAAATACCAGGGCATCCGCCCTGCGCCCGGCTACCCCGCCTGTCCCGACCACACCGAGAAACAGCTGATCTTCGAGCTGCTTGACGCACCGAAGGTGGGCATCACGCTCACCGAAAGCTGCGCCATGCAGCCCGGCGCGTCGGTGAGCGGCTTCTACTTCTGGCGGCCCGAGTCGCAATACTTTGGCCTCGGCCGCATCGGCCAGGACCAGGTGGCCGACTACGCCAGCCGCAAGGGATGGCCGCTGGAACTCGCCGAGCGGTGGCTCGCTCCCAATCTCGGCTACGCGCGATGACGCTCCGCGACCTGCTCGACGACGGCCGTGTGCACGTGGTGGACGGCGCCATGGGCACGATGCTCTATGCCCGCGGCGTGTTCCTCAATGTGTGTTATGACGAGCTCAACCTTCGCCAGCCCGACCTCATCCGCGACATCCATCACGATTACGTGCGAGCCGGTGCCGAGCTGATCGAGACCAACACGTTTGGCGCCAATCCGTTCAAGCTCGCGGGCTGCGGGCTGGGCGGCGAAACCGAGCTCATCAACTGCACGGCGGCGTCGCTGGCGCGCGATGCCGCAGGCACCCGCGCAATGGTGCTTGGCGCCATCGGGCCGCTCGGCGTACGCGTGGAGCCCTTTGGTGAGCTCGGGCTCGACGAGGCGCACGACGCCTTTGCCCGGCAAGTGACGGGACTGCTCGAGGGCGGCGTGGACGGTTTCATCCTCGAGACCTTCAGCGACGTGTCGGAAATCGGTGCCGCCATCCGTGCGGTTCGATCGCTGTCCGAGCTTCCCGTCATCGCACAGATGACCATCGGCACTGATGGCCAGACCCATTACGGCACCGATCCCGCCACGTTTGGCCCCGAGCTCGCAGCGCTCGGCGCCGATGCGGTCGGTGTCAATTGCTCGGTGGGCCCGCACGGTGTCCTGGAGGCGGTGGAGCAACTGGCTGGCGTGGTCAACCTGCCCATCTCCGCGCAGCCCAACGCCGGCCTCCCCCGCGAAGTGGCCGACCGCAAGATCTACATGGCGAGCCCCGAATACATGGCCGGCTATGCGCGACGCATGGTTGAAGCAGGCGCCCGGCTCGTGGGTGGCTGCTGCGGCACCACGCCGGAGCACATCAAGGCGATCGCGAGCTTCGTCCAGAGCGTGTCGCCCCGGCACCGGTACACCACGGTGGCGCCAGCGGTCCAGGAGCAGGCGCGCACCGCGGTCCCGCTCGCCGAGCGCAGCGGGCTTGGTGCCCGGCTCGCCGCAGGGCAGTTCGTGACCACCGTGGAGATTGTGCCGCCGCGCGGGGTGGATCCGTCGCCCATGCTGGCGCAGGTGCGTGAGCTCAAGGCGGCCGGCGTCAACGCCGTGAATGTGCCGGACGGGCCACGCGCTCAAAGCCGGATGGGTGCCCTGCTCTCGGGATTGCTCATCCAGCGTGAAGTGGGAATCGAGGCCGTGGTCCACTACGCCTGTCGGGACCGGAACCTCCTCGGCATGCTGTCGGACCTGCTGGGTGCCGCAGCGAGCGGGCTCAACAACCTGCTCATCATCACCGGCGATCCGCCGAAGATGGGACCGTATCCAGACGCGACGGCCGTGTTTGACATCGACTCGATCGGACTCACCAACCTGGTGAACCGCCTCAACCTGGGGCTCGATCCCGGCGGCAATGATCTCGGCAGCGCCACGAAGTTCGTGATCGGTGTCGGCGTGAATCCGGCGGCGCCTGACGCCGAGCGGGAAATGAGTCGTTTCGGCTGGAAGGTAGAGGCCGGAGCCGAGTACGCTGTTACGCAGCCCGTCTTTGACCTGGACCAGCTGGACCGGTTCCTGGCGCGGGTGGAATCTCTCGGGCTTCCCATCATCGCGGGTATCTGGCCCCTGGTTTCCCTGCGCAACGCCGAGTTCCTGGCCAACGAAGTCCCGGGCGTGAGCGTGCCGGAGGGGGTGCTGTCGCGGATGCGGCGTGCCAGCGAGCATGGAAAGGAAGCGGCCCTGGCCGAAGGCGTCACGATCGCGCGCGAGATGCTGACAGCGGTGCGCCAGCGGGTTGCCGGTGTCCAGGTCTCGGCGCCACTCGGCAGAGTGCCGGTGGCGCTGGAGGTGCTGCGGGCATAGGGCGCGGGGCGTGGGGGCAACGCACTGAGTCATTGCGAGCGCCGAAGGCGCGAAGCAATCGGGTGGCCCGAACCGGGATGCCTGCGACCCGATCGCTTCGTCGGGCCCGTCGGGCCCTCCTCGCCATGACGCGTCGTCCCTCGTCCCTCGTCTCCTACCTTGACTCTCGACGCTTGACTCTCGACTGTTATCCTCGACTCTTACCTCCGCTTCCGGAGCCCAAATCATGCAGGACGCCGCGACCGCCACCCAGCCGCTGACGATACTATCCGAGGAAGAACTCATGTTCCGCGATGCGGTGCGCGAGTTCGCCGAATCGGAGGTGCGGCCGCACGTCGAGGAAATGGATGCCGCCGGGCTGTTCCGGAAGGACATCATTCCCAAGTTTTTCGAGCTGGGGCTCATGGGCATCGAGGTGCCCGAGAAGTGGGGTGGCGCCGACGGGACGATCTTCCTCGCGATGCTCGCCATCGAGGAGTTGGCACGGGTCGATGCGTCGGCTGCGATCTATGTGGACGTCCACAACACCCTCGTCAACAACGCCGTCCTTCGCTGGGCCAGTGAAGAACAGAAGGCGCGCTACTTCCCTCGTCTCACCTCGGACCTTCTCGGCGCGTTCGCGCTCTCCGAGCCTGGCAGCGGCAGCGACGCGTTTGCCCTCGAGACCAAGGCGGAACAGAAGAACGGGCATTGGGAGCTGACCGGGCGGAAGTTCTGGATCACCAACGGCGGCGAGGCGGGGCTGTTCATCGTCTTCGCCAACACGGATTTCTCCAAGGGCTACAAGGGGATCACTGCCTTCCTGGTGGAACGGGACTTTCCGGGCTTCAGCGTGGGCAAGAAGGAAAACAAGCTGGGTATCCGTGCCTCCAGCACCACGGAGCTGATCCTCGAGCAGTGCCAGGTCCCGGTTGAGAACGTGATGGGTCCGGTGGGCCAGGGCTACAAGATTGCCATCGAGACGCTCAACGAGGGACGCATCGGGATTGGCGCCCAGATGCTGGGCGTGTCGCGCGGGGCGCTCGATGCCGCGACGGCCTATGTGAAGGAACGAAAGCAGTTCGGCAGGGCGATCGCCGAGTTCCAGGGGGTGCAGTTCCAGCTGGCGCAGATGGCTACGGATCTCGAGGCCTCCCGCCTCATGGTCTACAACGCCGCCCGGCTCAAGGATGCCGGCCAGCCGTTCGCGCAGGAGGCGGCAATGGCCAAGCTCTTCAGCTCCCAGACCGCCGATCGCATCACATCACAGTGCCTGGAGCTCTTTGGCGGTTACGGCTATTCCAAGGAGTACCCAGCAGAGAAGTATTACCGGGATGCCAAGATCGGGACGATCTACGAAGGCACCAGCAACATGCAGCTGCAGACGATTGCGAAGGGGATGCTGAAATAGGCTGCTGGCTGTTGGCTACTGGCTGTTAGCCGCTAAGCGCTTAGCGCTACACGCCAACGGCCAGCGACCAGCAGCCAGCAGCCACCCGTCCGTCCCGCCCGTCCTGTCGTTGCATTGCCGCAGGTCCAGTCTTGCAACGTCATTGCCCCGGTTGAGTTTACGACGCACCCTTGTCATTTTCGGGTGGTGCGGTGTTTGCACTCCGTAGATGCCGGTTCCCCCACCACCCCTCCAATGAACGGAACCGCTGGCGGACCCGCTCCGCAGCCGGGAGGCTCGTTTGCATTGTGATTGACAAGGTTTCCGCTGTCGTGACAACGACTTACCGTCTCCGGACCAGCCTCATGCTGGCCGGGGCACTTGGGCTTGTCGGCCGGGCGCTGCCAGCGCAGCTGGCGCCAGAGCCATTCCAGGACGTCCGGCAGAACATCGCGACATGGTGGGAATCCGCGTCAAGGCTTGCACCCGGCCATTGGGGCATCGCCATCGCCGACCGCTCCGGCCGACTCATCTGGAGCAACAATGCCGACGATGAGCTGATCCCCGCTTCGACCGTCAAACTGTTTACGACCGGCTTCGCCCGGAGCGTGCTTGGGGGCGATGCCCGTCGCCCGACCCGCGTGGTGGGCGAGGGCTACGTTGACTCGACGACCGGCAACTGGATCGGCGACTGGTCGCTCGAGCTGAACGGCGACGTGACCCTGGAGCGCGGGAGCGCTGCCGGGCCTTCACTATTTGATCTTGCATCGCAGCTGCGCCGCATGGGAATCCGCCGTCTGAGCGGACCGCTCGATGTCCGGAGCGCTACTGGCGTCGCCAACGCCGTCTGGCCCGATGTCTGGCCGACGCGTCATCGCGGTCATCTCTTCGCACCGCTCGTTGGACCCGTCACCCTCAACGAAAACGTCGTCTCCTTCGTGGTCCGTCCGGGCGCCAAGTCGGGGCAGCATGTACGCCTGATGAGCGCGGAGCCGCTCGGCGTTGGCTCCCTCCTGCGCATCAGCGCCAAGACGGTGGCGGGCCGGCGAAACCGGCTGCATCTGTCCGCGCAGTCGGACGGCTCCTGGCTTCTGAGCGGGACGATTGGCTCGCGCGCGGGCTCGCGCACCTACGCCGTGACGGCGCACAAGCCTGTCGCCGTACTGCATGCGGTCTGGGCCGCGGCGCTCGATCGGGCCGGCATCGACTGGCAGGAGAAGGGCCTCCCGTCGCCCAAGGCGAAGCAGGAGGAGCGGGTGCTCGCCGAGGTTACCTCGCCGACGCTCGACTCGGTGGCGAGCGAAGTGAACCGGCGCAGCCTCAACATTGGCGCCGAGCTGATCCTGCAGTGGGCCGCCGGGCGGGGACCACAGGCGCCGCAGGCGCTCGAGGATCACATCCGGAGCGTTGTGGGACCGAACGCCGAGGTCTCGCTGGTGGATGGAAGCGGGCTGTCCGGGGAGGACCGGGTCTCGCCATCCACCTTCATTGAGTATCTGGCCAAGTTCCCGCTGACGCAGGGCGGGCGCGACTTTGCCCAGCTCCTGCCAGCCAATGGCACCGGCACGCTCAAGCGCCTCAAGGCGGGATTCCCGGACCAGGGCGTGGTGCGAGCCAAGACCGGGACGCTCCAGAACGTGGCGACCGTGACCGGCTACCTGGGCCGCCCGGAAGGCGTCCTCCTCATTTCGGTCATGTACAATGGCTCCAAGCCCTGGGTAGCCCGGCAGCAGCAGTGGGAGCTGTTCCGGACCCTGGGCGGCGACGGGGTCATCGTGCCGAGCGCTGGGGACATTGCCAGTGAGGATGCGCAGTACGGAGGGGAAGATTCTCAGTAAGTGTCAGGGACGAGGGACAGCGAAAGGGGTCGGCGCTCATGACGAGCTCCGACCCCTTTCAGCTTTCAGCCTCCAGCTTCTAGCCCTTAGCTCCTCTCGCCCCCGCCACAATGAGCACGATTCCGCCAACCACCGCCAACCCACTGAGGATTGGTGACAGCGGCACGTGCTCCCTTGTCTTGCCTTCGACCTGCAGGGGACCAGCATCAATTACGGTCTTGTTCCTGGTGAAGGAAAATCCGCCGGCGACGAACCCGATGATACCGAGGATCAGGAGCAGGATTCCCACCAGTGTGGCGACCTTCATGTGGCCTCCGTGAGGCGGACAGGGGTCAGAGTGGCCGACGTCCCGAAATGACGCGGATCAGCACGATCACGATGGCAATGACAAGCAGGATATGAATGAAGCCGCCAAACGTGTTCGCCGTGACCACGCCGATCAGCCACAGGATGAGCAGAATGACGAAGATGGTCCAAAGCATTGGATTCCTCCGCGGAACAGAATTGAAACGGGCGCCCGGGCGCCCGGACGCCTCGGTGAACTGTCCTGCCGTTCAAGGGTAGCCCCATATCGAAACACTGACCGTGAGCGCCGTCACCCACATGTTGCGACGCTGGACGCGTCGCTTCGGCGACCCTACTTTGCGGCAACCCTTGCCCTGACATTATGCATCAGAAAAGGAAGACCAGCCAGTTACCCTCAGCCCAGGTTGCCCGAATCGTCCATCTGGCCCTGATGTCGGGGGTTACGCTCTTCGCCGTAGTCGCCTGGTTGGCGCCGGGACCGATTCCGGCGCCCGCCTCCGGCCTTCGGACCATCCTTCCCGTCGTCGCGATCCTCGGCTTTCTCGGCGCCAACCTGCTTCGCCGTCGGCTGCCGGCCCGGCACCCGGGCGAGACAGACGATGCCTGGTGGCAGCGTGCCATGCCAAGCGCCATCATGAGCTGGGCACTGGTCGAGGCAGCCTGCCTCGTGGCCTGCGTGACTGTGTTCCTGTCACATGACTGGATGGGCCTGCTCTGGGTCGGGATCGGCCTGCTGATGTTCACCCTGCTGTCTCCGGGCCGCCTCCGCGACTCGGTGCGGAGCGCTTCATGACCCTGATGAAAGATCTCCCCGATCACCATGACGCGGAGCTCGTGCTTCGGCTCTACGACCTCAGGCGTGAAGCGCGAATGCGCGAGGCGCGCGACGCCATGTACCGGGATTACTGGCCGAAGAACGCGGCGGAGGCAAGCGCGCCGATACCGCGCACCCATCCGCTCAACGCGGCCTGGCGGCAAACCACCACCTACTGGGAAATGGTCTTCGGCATGGCTCGGCACGGGATCGTCCATCCCGGCTACCTGATCGAGAACAATGTGGAAGGGCTGTTGCTGTTTGCCCGGGCCGAACCGTGGCTCCGGGAGATCCGAGAAGCGTCGTCCCCCCGGACGTTTCGTCACACTGAGTGGGCGGCGACATCCACTGAAACCGGCCAGGAGCTCATGAAGGAGCTGCGGGCCCGAGTCAAGAAAGTGATGGCCTCCCGTGCGTCCTGAGTCGCTCGTCTTCCTTAAGGAACTGCTGGACCTGCCGGGCCCGTCCGCCTTTGAGCGTGCGCCGGCCCGGCGCTGGCGGGATGAAGCGGGGAAGCTCGGCGCCGAGGTGGGGGCGGATGCCACCGGCAACTCCTGGGCGACGCTCAAGGGTGGCGACAAGCAGCACGTGGTGCTCGCGGGGCACATGGACGAGATCGGTATCATGGTCTCGTATGTGGATGAGCATGGGTTCCTGAGCTTTGATACGATTGGCGGCTGGGACAGCCAGGTGTTCGTGGGCCAGCGCGTGCTGATCCTGGGCCGGAAGGAACGGGTGGTGGGAGTGATCGGGAAGAAGGCTATTCACCTCATGGACAAGGACGACCGCGAGCGGGTCTCGCGGGTGGAAGATCTCTGGATTGATATCGGGGCCGCGAACCGGGAAGAGGCGCTCGCCCGGGTGCGGATCGGCGACCCCGGCGTGCTGGCGTCCAGTGTGCTCGAGTTTCCCAACGGGCGGCTGGTGAGCCGGAGTATCGATAACCGGATCGGTTCGTTTGTGGTGCTGGAAGCGCTGCGGCTGCTGGCGGCCGCGCGGCCGAGTGCCACGGTGAGCGCCGTCGCGACGTCGCGCGAGGAGATTTCGGCCACTGGTGGCGGGGCCCGGCCGCTCGCCACCCGGCTCAATCCAACCGTTGCGGTCGTGGTAGACGTGACCCACGCGACCGACTGCCCCGGCATGGACAAGCGGAAGCACGGCGAATACAACCTCGGCGGCGGCCCGGTGCTCTCGCGCGGTGCAGCGGTGAATGAAGCGGTGTTCGAGATGCTGGTCGAGACGGCGGAAGCGGAGAACGTGCCCTACTCGCTGGAAGCCGCCGGACGGGACACACGAACCGATGCGGAATCCATCTTCAATGCCGGCGCCGGCATCGCGACCGCGCTGGTCTCGGTACCCAACCGGTACATGCATTCGCCCAACGAGATGGTGGCGCTGGAGGACCTGGAGCGCACGGCGCGGTTATTGGCCGCGTTCGTGCGGCGGGTGGAGGATGGGATGGATTTTATCGGATAGACGGCTCGGCGGCTCGGCCGGCTGGACCGAACCGGTCGCGTCACCAGAGGGCGCGTCGGTGAGCGGCAGCCCGAATTTGATCTCGCCCACCGGAGCGAACCGCAGCGCCCGGCGCCGCGGCTCCGGCAAGGTACAGGCAACCAAACCAGAGCCGTAGATTTCCAATGGGCGCATCGGAATCGGCTGGCATCAACCTCGGAGACCGGTGTGGCGACTAACGAATGTCGGTCTGACCGCATTCTCAGCCGGCGGTAAAGCCAATAGCTGGCATACCGCAGCGCAATCACAACTCCACCGGCAACAGCGGCGGCCCCCCAATCAAGGCGATTCCCGGTGAAAAGCGCTGCTGCCAGAAGCAAAAGCGTCAAGTGGTAATCGGGCCACGCTGCGGAGGTCAATGCATCGCATGGCAAGCTCCTCCATCGGGTGCTGGATGAAAGAAGCAGCTGACTAGATCCTTCGGTCGCTACGCTCCCTCAGGATGAGGAGCATTGCCAGACCACCGTATCGCCGACGGCGACACCTGCCGAGCAGCGACTTCAGTCGCGTCCGCCGCGCTCCCCGCTCAGTTCCTTCTCCACCGCCTCCCTTACACTCGCATCCGCATCCTTCCGCAAACCCTCGAGTGCTGCGCGTGCCGGCGCGCTGCCCACCAGCCCCAGCGCCTCAATGGCCGCAATGCGGGTGGAAAGCGGCTTCCGACCGAAGAGCTTGCCACCCGGCTCCGCCGCCTTTGACAGCACCTTCACCGCCTCACTCGATTTCATCCGCCCCAGCGCCAGCAGGTATTCCCGCACCAGGTCGGCACGGTTTTCGTCATCGAGCGCCACGGTGACCGTCATCGCGAGCCCGCGCAGCCGCTCGTCCAGGTTCTGCGCCACCGCCAGCCGCACCGCAGGCGACTTGTCGCGCAGCATGCTCCGGAGCGGCTCCGCCGATCCCGGCGCGGCGATGCGTGCGAGCGCCGCCGCCACCGACTTCCGCACCCGCTCGTCACCATGGGTCACATGCTTCGCGAGCTTGGGGACCGCGCTGTCGATTCGCAACTCGCCACACAGGTCCGCCACGTTCCGCACCACGAACCATTCGTCATGCGTGAGCATGTTGACCAGCAGGTCGGTGCCTTCGGTCATCTGCCTGAGCGCGGCGTAATAGGCCCGGCGGTCCTCCATCTTGTCCGAGCCGGCCAGGAGCCCGAGCAGCGCCTCGGTGCCGTCGGCACCCACCCGCTGGAGCACGAGCTGCGCATCCGTCCGCTGCTCCGGCAGCGCCACCAGCCGGGCAATCCGCTCCACCACCGACCTCGGCATCATGCGCCGGATCGCGATGCCGAAGCTCCGCGCGTTGGACGAAGTGCGCGCGCGTTCTTCCCCGCGCACGATCGCCGCCGCCGCGGAGAGCAGTCCCGTCCAGTCGTCCTGCGCCGCGAGGTCGTCCACCGCACGGACGACCTCGTTCAGCCGCTCCGGAACATCGGACGCGGACGGATCCCGCGTGATCGCGTCGAGATGATCAGGCAGCAATTCCAGTCGCATAGCCACCGAGGGCCGCACCACCTCCGCGGCCTGGTCCGCCACCGCCTGCGCCACCTCGCCATAGGCGTTCCAGTCACCCGATTCCACCGGGCCCTGCGGCGCCGGCGGCGAGAGCACCAGCACCTCGCGCACGGTGGGATCGAACGAAATGGCCATCTCATGAAGGGAGCGATACCGCCCCGGCGGCTCCGCCAGCACCTTGAGCAGATCGAGCAATTGCGCGGGACGCACCGTGGAGGCAAGGCGCAATTCTCCCACGCCGCGGTCGAGCAGGTGCGTGCGCAGGCCGCCAATCAGGGGCTGGGTGTCCTGGAGACGAACGCCGCTCACGGTGAGGCCGTCTTCGCCGGCGCGCACGTCAAGGCCGTGGCCGGCCATCGCGGCAAACAGGGCCTTGAACTGCGCGGCCTGGTCCTCCCTGGCGTCGGGACGATCCCTGAGCAGGAAGATCATGGAGGCCAGTTCGAAGGCGAGCTGGGCAGGTTCAGTCATGGTAGTTCCGTAAGATTACGCATCAGGCGCCACTCGGCAACGCGTGGCGACGAATTCAACGGCCGGCTCGAAGCGCCACCGCGCGGGAGGAGCACCCAGCCGGGCCACGAGGCGAGCCCACGCCGGAGCGGGCGGCGCACCCGGTTGGCCCAACGCCTCCGCGGAGCTGCCGTCGCCCACCACGCGCCCGTGCTCCAGCGTGAGAGCCCGGTCCAGTGCTTCCAGTACGAATTCGCCATCATGCGAGACAGCGACGACGGCTCCTCCCGCCGCACGATGGGCCGCGAGGGCGCGCCGCACCAGCGTGCGCGAATGACGGTCGAGCCCCGCGGTCGGTTCATCCAGCAGCAGGAGCCGAGGCCTGAGGGCGAGGACCCCCGCGAGCGCCACCAGCCGGCGCCGAGGCGCAGGGAGATCGTACGGGTGGGTCGGAGCCACGTCGCAAAGCTCGAGCTGGTCGAGCGCACGCTCCACCGCATCGTCCACGTTACTCCGGCCCAGCTGGCGCGGGCCGAACGCCACATCCTCGCGCACGCTGCTGGCAAAGAGCTGGTGCTCCGGCTGCTGGAAGAGAAAGCCGGCGTCACCCGCCAGGTCTTCCGGCATGCGGCCAGCGGTCGGCTGGCCCATGACCCGGGCTTCGCCAGCAGAAGGATGCAGCAGCGCCATCGCGAGGCGGAGCGCCGTGGTCTTTCCCGCACCGTTGGGTCCGAGCAGGGCGAGCCCCTCGCCCTCCGAGACTCGCAAGCACAGGTCGGTGAGGGCGCTGACCCCGCTCCCGGCATAGGCAAACGTCACCCGGTCAAATTCGAGCAGCGCGCTCATGCCCATCGCTCCAGTGCATCCTGCACCGTCACGGGGTAGGTGGCGGCTGCAAAGCGGGCGTCGCGTTCCGCGAGCGCGCGGGCGAAGGTGGCAACGGCCGTGCTGCCGGCGCCGGTTTCGCCGAGGGACGGATCGGCCAGCAACGTCGCCGGCACGCCGTCGCCCATCACCCGTCCTTCCTTCATGATTATGAGCCTGTCCGCCCACCCCGCCAGCCAGTCGGCATCCTCGCTCGCCACCATTACCAAGGCGCCCCGCTTCGCCTCCTCTCGCATGACGGAGGCAAGCGTCTCGCGCCCGCGCGCGTCGAGCGCGCTGCCTGGCTCATCCAGCAGCCAGGCGTCCGGCTCGAGCGCCAGCATCGAGGCGATCACCGCGCGCTGCTGTTCCCCACCCGAGAGCGACGCCGGTGCGCGTTCGGCCAGGTGCGCAATCTCCATCCGCGCCATCGCGCGCTCGGCGACAGCAAGAATCTGCTCCCGCGGCCGCCCCAGGTTGGCCGGCGCAAATGCTACTTCACGCCGTACAGTTTCGGCGATGCCGGAGAGCTGGCTCGCGGGATCGGCCGATACGTACGCCACACGGCCGGCAAGACAGCGCCGACCTTTCGTTGACTGGGGATTCTCGCCCAGGAGTGACGCCGACCCGGACACGCTGCCCCCGGTGTGCAGCGGGGCGAGCCCGGCGGCGAGGAGCAGCAGCGTGCTCGTGCCAGCGCCCGGCGCGCCGGTAAACCAGGTCACCACCGCGGCATCGAGTGACAATGTCACATCGGATAGCGCCGCACGTTCCGTGTTGCCGTACCGGAAACCGACGGCTGTGGCAGTGAACGCGCTCAAGCGAGCACGCGCCAGGCGAGCGCTGCGACCACGGCGCTGGCTGCCACCAGCAGGGAGCCCCAGTCGAGTCCGCGCATCCGTACGACCTCGAGCGCGGTTCGGCGAGCCGTCCCGACACCCCGGGTATCGAGCGCCATCGCTCTCGCGTCCACTTCGCCCAGCGTCTGCAGGATGAGTGGCAGCGTCACGGGCACCAGCGCGCGCGCCCGCCCGAGCGCTCGGCCGCGCACCCGGAGCCCACGCGACCGCTGCGCTTCGAGGATTCGCGTCACGCGCGCCCGCAGTCTCGGCGCCGCCTGCAAGGTGGCAAGCACCAGCAGTGCCGCGCTCGACGACCAGCCGCGCGTGGCGGCAGCATCGAGAAATCGTGATGGCTGGAACGCGCGATATGCGAGCAGCGACGCGAGGATGATGCCGGTGAGACGCGAGCCCTGCGCGATGGCGGCAAGCCAGCCCTCGCCGCCGCGCATGGCGCCGTGCAGGATGAGGAGAAATATCCAGAGCGGCAGTGTCAGCAACAGCGCGGCACCAACCTGCCGGAACGCGCCGAGCAGCAGCGCAATGACGAGCACCACCAGCGCCAGCACCACCGGTCCCCACGGCGCCGGCAGCAGCACGGCAAGGAGCGCCGTGGCGAGAACGAGGAGGAAGGGAGTGAAGGGGTGAAGCGGAGTCATAGGTCGTAAGTCGTGGGTCGCGTGCGATCTAGCGGCACGGCTTGCCGTGCCCCCTGAGATCCCGATCCCACCCGACCGTCACCCCAGCGAAAGCTGGGGTCCATGAGGGCTGCAGGCATGCTTAATGACTCCGGGTGAGCCCTCATGGATTCCCGCTTTCGCGGGAATGACGAGGCGGCCGGACAGGGAGTACGCGACGACCGACGACAGACGTCCGGCGCCCCACGCCTCATGCCTTGCGCCCTGATCCGACTCGCATCCTCTCCGGCAACCCACGGAACGCCGCGCCGACCAGCAGGAAGACCATCACCTTGTCGATCAGGTCCGTGCCCACGCTGGCAACGGTCACGGCGCCCTGGCGCGAGAGACCCAGGCCGGTCAGCAGCGTCGTGACGGCCGTGACGCCCGTCGCGGTGACGCCCTTGAAGAGCACGTAGGAAATGACTGCCGACGCGAGACCGGCGGCGAGGCCGGTCACGAGGCCCCAGAGGACCGAGCGGCCCGCAATGCGGAACCCGCCGCGCGACGCGGCCAACGCCGCCAGCAACGCGATGATGACCTGGATCAGGCCGAACGGCAACCAGACGAAGCCCTCGTACAGCGAACGCACCAGCTGACTCACGATCCCGGTGAGCACACCAGCCCCCGGCCCCGCGAGCGCCGCCACCAGCACCGTACCCGTGGTATCGAGGTACACGGGGAGACCGAGCTGGTTCACGATGAACCCCATGGCGAGGTTCAGGGCTACCGCGGACGGGATGAGCGCGAGCAGTCTCGGGTTCACGGGCGTGGCCGGTCGAGGGTGGACCTGTCTATATTCCGGCGGTCAGGACGTCAGAAGTCTCTGTCGCACGTCCTTCTACTGCAACCCTTGCCTCACGTTCCGTCCCGGATGCCTTCTCTGATGCGTATGCGTGGTTTCCTGCTGGCCGGATTTGCGGCCCTCGCGCTGTCGGCCAGCCCGCTGGCCGCCCAGCGCGCCGTCCCTGTCCCGGCCGGCCTGGTGGACGACATCAAGTACCTCTCCTCCGACCAGCTGGCCGGCAGGCTCACCGGGACGCCCGGCGCCGACAGCGCCGCCCAGTACCTGGCGCGCCGCTTTGCCGCAGTGGGACTCCAGGCGGCGCACGGCAGCTGGTTCCAGGACTTTGACGTGTCCGCCGCCGCGCCTGGCGCAGCCTCCACCGAGCCGAACCAGCGGCACGCCCGGAACGTGATCGGCATCCTGCCGGGCCGGGACCCCGAGCTCCGCCGCGAGGCGGTGATTGTCGGCGCCCACTACGATCACCTGGGCGGCGGCGAATTCGGCAGTCTCGACCCCGACAGCACCGGCAAGGTCCACAACGGAGCCGACGATAACGCATCCGGTGCCGCGGCGCTGGTCTACATCGCCAGGGAGCTGGCGGCCGCGCCGCCGGCCCGCACCATCGTGTTCATCGCCTTCTCCGGGGAAGAACTCGGGCTGCTCGGCTCGAGCTACTACGTCAAGCACGCGCTCTATCCGCTCGACCGCACCACCGCGATGATCAACCTCGACATGGTGGGCCGGCTCAAGGACAAGCGCCTGATCGTCTATGGCGCGGCGACGGCGACGGAGTTCCCCGCCCTCCTCGATTCGCTCAACTGGTACCAGGGCTTCGACCTGCGCAAGCAGGGCGACGGGTACGGCCCAAGCGACCAGTCCTCCTTCTATGCCGCGCACCTGCCGGTGCTGCACGTCTTCACCGACCTGCACGCCGACTACCACCGCACCACGGATGACTGGGAGAAGCTCAACTTCGACGGGCTCGCCCGCGTGATCGACTTCACCGCGGGAATCGC
The DNA here is from genome assembly GCA_035708725.1 of Gemmatimonadales bacterium. Lineage (GTDB taxonomy): Bacteria > Gemmatimonadota > Gemmatimonadetes > Gemmatimonadales > GWC2-71-9 > CAMLHP01. The sequence continues at coordinate 58,450 of DASTFH010000003.1, forward strand.
CTCGGCGCTGGGCAACCGCCGCTCGCCACTCACCTTCGTGGATGTTCCGGTGACGGCGCACGGCACCGCCTCCAATGATTCCGTCGTCACCGGTGGCTACGGCGCATATCTTGGCACGATTCCCGACATGAGCGACACGCCGGGCGGTGTCGCGCTGAGCGGCGTCCGAGCCGGCAGCCCGGCCGATCAGGCGGGGCTCAAGGCGGGCGATATCATCACGAAGATCGGTCCGCACGAGGTGCCCGATCTCCAGGGCATGACCGACGCGCTCCGCGCATACAAGGCGGGCGACCAGGCGGATATCGTCATCCGCCGGAACGACAGCACCCTGACGCTCCACGCCACCTTCGGCATCAGGAACTGACGCATGGCCATTCTCAACGGAGACCGCGTCGTGGCGGCACTGCGCGGCGCGTTCGGGCGCGACATGCTGGGCGTCGACCTGCTCAAGTTTGCGGCCGAAAAGATCCGCGCCGCCGGCCCGCCCTACACCTCGGTCTACATGTACATGCTCCACGACGGCGAGCTGGTGCTCGATGCCTATGATGGCCGGGAAACCGAGCACACCCGCATTGCGGTGGGCCATGGCGTCTGCGGCACCGCAGTGGCCGAGAAGCAGGACCAGAATATCGGCGACGTGCGCGCCATCGAGAACTACATCGCGTGCAACCTCTGGACCCGCTCCGAGCTCGTGGTCCTCATCCGGCGCGGCGACCTGATCCTGGGCCAGATTGACATCGACAGCGACGTGGCCGATCCGTTCACGCCCGAGGAAGAGGCCGAGGTCCGGAAGGTGGCGGACGCGCTGGCCGTCCTGCTCTGAATGGCGGAGACGTTCACCCGGTCGGTGCGCGGCGTCGAGCTGTTTGAGCGCCGGATCGGTGCGGGCCCGCCGGTCATCGTGCTCCATGGCGGCCCGGGCGCCGATCACGGATATCTCCTGCCCGGCTTCGACCTGCTGGCCACCGGCCGCATGCTCATCTTCTACGACCAGCGCGGCGGCGGCCGCTCACCGGTGGACCGTGATGTGCCGGTGGGTTGGCAGGAGCAGGTGGCCGACCTCGAGGCGCTGCGCGAGCTCTGGATGCTCGATACCCTCACCATCGCCGGCTATTCGTGGGGCGGGCTTCTCGCCATGCTCTACGCCATCCATCACCCCGACCGGGTGAGCCGGCTGGCACTTGTTTCCCCGGCGCCAAGCTGGCGCGCCGCGCGCGAAGAATTCGAGAACGAGTTCTCCCGCCGAAACCTCGATCCTGCACTCCAGGCCCAGCGGAAGGCGTTGCGCGAGAGCGGGCTCCGCGAACAGGACCCCGATGCCTACCAGAAGCGCCTCTTTGAGTTGAGCGTCGTGCCCTACTTTCACGACCCCGCGCTCGCAGCCGATCTCACCCCATTCCGCGTCACCGGCCGCACCCAGCAGGACGTCTGGCAATCGCTGGGCAACTACGACCTCCGCCCTGCCCTTCGTGCGCTCTCGCTCCCGTCGCTGGTCACCCATGGCACCAGCGATCCCATTCCGCTGGAGACGGCGCGGATCACCGCCGAATGCCTCAAGGCGGAATTTTTCCCGTTGGAGCGGTGCGGCCATGTTCCGTACGTGGAACGCCCCGACGCTTTCCGGGAAATACTGGACGGGTTCCTCCCCAAGAAGCCGTAGCGCCCGGTACGGATTACCTTGCTGGTATGCCGCGCCCAACCCCCTTCGACCTGGCGTTCGATCCGCTCGCCGAACAGCGCTTCCCTGCGCTCAAGGAAGAGCTCGCGCATGACGGCCGCGACCCGCGCGATCGCGACGCCTTCCTGGTGAGTCCGGAAGCGGTCCAATTGATTCGCGACCTGCGCCCGACCGAGGGCGTGGGCGAGGCAATTGACCAGCTGGTTGCCTTTGTGCACCACGCCTACCTGTTCTGGGACGCGGGCCAGCAATACACCACCGTGCTGGCCGAACAAGTCGAGGCATTCCTCGGTTCGACCCCTCCGGTCTCCGACAGCGAGATCACATCGCCGTTCTACGTCCAACTGCCGGAGCGGCGTGTCTGGGGCGAAGTGCTGCAAGGCGAGCCGCATGAGCCGCTCGACGGCGCATTCGTCCACCATGACCCGGTGGGCGGGCTTCGTGTGCTCGGTGTCTTCGGCATGAACCGCGAGCGCGACGGGTTCAGCGTGGTCGAGGCTGCCGGCCCCCGCGTCTTCAACCTGGCTCGTCCCGATGGCTCGGCCCTTTTTGGTCCTGTCATGCCGGGGGGCGATGCGGCCGGGCTGCATTCCATCGCCGGCGCCGAAGAACTGCTTGAGATGGGATGGCGCGCGCGGAAACTGAGCGCCGGCGTGCAGGTGGGATGACGTCTCCTGCTCGCCCGGTGATCGACCGCCGAGGCGCGAGCCGGGCCTTGGAGCAGATCGCGTCGCTGCTGGAGTTCAAGGGAGAAAGCGCCTTCCGGGTTCGCGCGTTCCGCGCCGCCGGCCGGGCCCTCGCCGCCATTCCGGCGGATCTCGAGACCGCACTCGCCGACGGCACGGTCGCGGCGACACGCGGGATCGGTCCCGCAACGCTCCACATCATCGAAGAGCTGGCGCGAACCGGCCGCTGCCGGATGCTCGATTCCCTGCGCAAGGAAATCCCGCCGGGCCTGGTGGAGATGTCCCGCATCTCCGGCTTCGGCGCCCAGCGCATCCGCCAGGTGCACAAGCTGCTCGGTATCGATTCCCTGCCCGAACTCGAGGCGGCGGCCCGTGATGGCCGCCTCGCCAAGCTGCCGCGTTTCGGACCTCGTATCGCGCAAAACATCCTCAAGAGCATCGAGTTCCTGCGGCGCGCCCAGGGGCTCCGGCTCCGCCACCACGCCGAGCAGGAAGCGCTGGCGCTTGCGGGTGCGCTGCGGCAGGTGCCTGGCATCATCGATGTGTCGATCGCCGGCGATGTACGCCGCGCCATGGAGGTGATCCGCGAGGTGGTGATTGTCGTCGTCTCCGACGTGCCGCCGGCCGACCTGTTCCGTCTATTGGCCGACCTTCCAGGTGTGGATGAGTTTGCCGGACGCGACGAGCGCCAGGTGACACTTCACTTCGCCGGCGGATCGGCGATCCAGGTCATCGCGACACCGCCGGTGAACGCCGGTGCCGTGCTCGCCGAGGCCACGGGCAGCGAAGCGCACATCCAGCACCTGGAGGCGCGCGCTCGCGATCGCGGCATGACGCTGACTGGCGCCGCGCTCTGGCGTGGCAGCGTGTTCGTGCCGACTCCGAACGAGCAGGCGCTCTACAGGCAGCTCGGCCTTGCATGGATTCCGCCGGAACTCCGCGAGGGAACTGGCGAGATCGCGCTCGCGGCGGAGGATGCCCTGCCGGCGCTGGTCACTGATGATGACCTCCGCGGATTCCTGCATTGCCACACCGGATATTCCGATGGCACCTCAACCATCCGGGACCTGGCCGTCGCGGCGCGGGCACAGGGCTACCACTGGATCGGCATCACCGACCACAGCCAGGCAGCGACGTACGCCGGCGGGCTCTCCCCGGCGGCGCTGCAGCGCCAGGCCGACGAGATCGATGCGTTGAATGAGGAGCTCGATGGCATCCGCATCCTCAAGGGCATCGAAGCCGATATCCTGAAGGATGGAAGGATTGACTACGATGCCCGGGTGCTCGACCGCCTCGAATTTGTCATCGCGTCCATCCACAATCGCTTCAACCTCGATCGGGACGCCATGACGGCTCGCATGCTGGCAGCGCTGGATGACCCGCACGTCACGATCATCGGCCATCCCACCGGCCGGCTGCTGCTGTCCCGCGAACCCTACGAGATCGACATGGACGCCGTACTCGGCCGTGCCGCCGAGCGTGGCGTCGCGGTGGAAATCAACGCCGACCCGCACCGGCTGGATCTCGACTGGCGCTACCTGCCCCGCGCGCGCGAGTTCGGCACCATGATCTCGATCGGGGCGGATGCGCACAGCGTGGCCGGCATCGGCAACATGCGATTCGGTGTGGGCAGCGCGCGAAAGGGTGGTATCGGCCCGGCAGAGGTGGTCAACACCATGAGCGCCGATGGGTTTCTGGCCTTCGCGCGGAAGCAGGGATGAAGAGACCGGTGAAAAAGGCGGCCCGGAAGCTCGGCGACTCGGCGGCTCGGCCACTCGGCAGGCCGAAGCCAGCGAGCCGCGGTGCCCGGTACGCGCCCGCACAGCAACGCTTCCCCATAATCCTGGCCCACCTCAAGAACGCGTACCCCGACGCCCACTGCGAGCTGGATTTCACCGATCCCTTTCAGCTGATCTGCGCCACCATTCTCTCGGCGCAGTGCACCGACGTGCGCGTCAACATGGTGACGCCGGCGCTCTTCGCGAAATTTCCTGATGCCGCGGCACTCGCTGCGGCGAAACAGGAGGATGTGGAAGAGATCATCCGCTCCACCGGCTTCTTCCGCAACAAGGCAAAGAGCCTGATCGGCATGGCCCAGGCAGTGGTCGCCGAGCACGGCGGCAAGATTCCATCCACCATGGACGCGCTGGTGAAGTTGCCCGGTGTCGGGCGGAAAACCGCGAACGTGGTGCTGGGGAATGCCTTCGGGATGAACGAGGGCGTCGTGGTGGACACCCACGTGGGGCGGCTGAGCGCCCTGCTGGGACTCACACGCGAGAGCGACCCGATCAAGGTGGAGCAGACTCTCATGATGCTCACGCCGAGGGATGACTGGGCGCTGCTCTCACACCTTCTGATCTTCCACGGCCGGCGCATCTGCATCGCCCGGCGGCCCAGGTGCTGGGAGTGCGTGGTGGCGGAGTGGTGTCCTGGAAGGCGGGAAGATGGACAGATGGACAGTCAGACAGATGGACAGTAGTGCAAAGGCAGATTCGAGTACCGATTCTCCATCTCGCTTCCAACGATCCAACTGCCCATCTGCCCATCTGTCCGCTTTACCGTCCCAGCCGCCTCCGTAGCCCTGCCAGCAGCCCCCGTGCCTCGCTGGTCGGTGGTCGCTCGATGATCACGACCTTGCTCATGAACCCTTGGCCGGTGAGCCGCACGAGCAGGCCATTTGGTTCGGTGACGTCCCGGGCTCGCCTGTGCCTGGAACCAGACAGCGTCTCCTCGATTTCGTTCTCGATTTGCGTGCCCGGCGGGATGATCAGGTGGAGCTTGCCACAGATCGAATCCACGTCAATCTCCAACGTGTCCGCCTCGAACCACGCATCACGCAGGTCCAGCTTCAGGTCACCGAACAGGATCTTGGCCTCAATGAGCAGCGGCACCGTCCACTGCCCCGAACGCCTGGTACCGGAGAACACGGCCGAGAGCCGCATCAGCTCCAGCGGCGCGACCGCCGCCGTTTGCATCGGCGCCGGCAGCGGCGTGTCGAGCCGCTGCAGCGCGTAGTCTCCTGACGCGTCCAGGTCGCCCAGAATCTGCCGCATCGCGGCTGGCGTCGGCGCTTCCCGCAACAGCAGCAGGCGCTGCTCGAATAGCTCGACCGAGATGCGCTCGTGTGCCTGTGCCACGCACAGGGCATGAATGGCGTCTCGGCGGGCGGCGTCGAGGTCGGTGTCCGGGTGGGGCATGGCTGAAGATAGATGGACAGATGGACAGGTGGACAGCTTGACAGATGGACAGGTGGAGAAAGGAGGCTGGTCCAGCACTCGGTGGCTACCCATGCTTACTGTCCAACTGTCCAACTGTCCAACTGTCCAACTGTCCAACTGTCCAACTGTCCAGCTATTGTTCCCCATGTCCCGCAACCACCTCGCCGGCTCTGCCTCCGCCTATCTCGCCGCCGCTGCACATCAGCCAGTGCACTGGTATCCGTGGGGTGATGAGGCCTTCGCCGAGGCGCGCGCGCGCGATTGCCCGGTCCTGCTCGACATTGGCGCCGTGTGGTGTCATTGGTGCCATGTCATGGATCGCGAGTCGTACGAGTCGGAAGCGCTCGCAACGTTCCTCAACCAGCATTTCGTCTGCATCAAGGTGGATCGCGACGAGCGACCCGACGTGGATGCACGCTACCAGCGCGCCGTGCAGGCCATGAGCGGGCAGGGCGGTTGGCCGCTCACCGCGCTCCTCACGGCTGACGGCCAGGCCTTCTTTGGCGGCACCTATTTTCCCCCCGCCAACATGCACGGCCGGCCCGGCTTCCGGACCGTGCTCGACAGCGTGCTCGACGCCTGGCGCACCCGACGTGACCAGGTGCACGCGCAGGCCGCGACGCTGACGCGGCTGGTCACCGAACACCTCGATGAGTCCGCAGCGGGCCCGGTGGCGTCATCCCGCCTCGCCGAGGCATCCGCGTCGATGCTGCGACTGTTCGATCCCGAGTTCGGCGGATTCGGCCGGCAGCCCAAGTTTCCCCATCCGGCGGCACTGCGATTCCTGCTCGCCCGCTGGCACGAGTCGGATGATCCGCAGCTGCGCGATGTGGTCGAGCGCACCCTCGATGCCATGGCGCTTGGCGGCATCCATGACCAGCTGGGCGGCGGCTTTCACCGCTACAGCGTGGACGCGCGCTGGGTCGTCCCGCATTTCGAGAAGATGTCGTACGACAACTCCGAGCTGCTCCGGATCTACACCGAGGCCTTCCTGGCGTTCGGAGACAATCGCTTCGCGGAAGTAGCACGGGGCATTGTCCGCTGGGTGCGTGAGACGCTGGCACAGGAGGGAGGCGGTTACGGCGCGAGCCAGGATGCTGATGTCGGTCTCGACGACGATGGCGACTACTTCACCTGGACTCGCGCCGAGGCGGAGGCAGTGCTCTCGGGCGCCGAACTCGAGGTGGCGGCTGCGCACTGGGACATTGGCACCGCCGGCGAGATGCAGCACGACCCCAGCCGCAATGTGCTCTTTGTCGCGGAAGCTCCCGGAAGCATCGGCCGCCGCATGCAGATGACCGAAGACCAGGTGCGTGAACTGCTCGACAGCGCGGGTGACAAGCTGCGCGCGGCACGGAGCCGGCGCATCGCTCCCGCCGTCGATCCCACGCGCTACACGTCGTGGAACGCCATGCTCGCCTCGGCGATGCTGCTCGCCGGCATCGCGCTCGATGATGCGCCGGCACGCGACCATGCGCTGGCCACATTGCGACGGATCCGCGCGGAGGCGCGAGAGCCCGATGCCGTGTCACATTCACCCTCGCAGGACCAGGGTTGGCTCGAGGACGCGATCCAGACGGCCGATGCTGCACTCACCGCGTTCGAATTGACCGGCGAGGCCGCGTGGCTCGATTGGGCGGAAGCCCTCGCCGAGCGTGCGTGGGATGAGCACGAAGATCCGGTGGACGGCGCACTCTTCGATACGCGGTCCGATCCGGATGCCACGGGCCTGCTGGCAGCACGGGGCAAGCCGTCACAGGACGCGCCGACGCCGTCGGCCAATGGCGTCGCAGGAATCGTGGCCTTCCGGCTCGCGCATGTCACGGGAGATGCAAAATGGGAGAAGCGAGGCAGGCGGCTCGTGGAGGCGTTCGGCGCCGGCCTCGCCTCGGCGAGCATCCACGGCGCGACACTGCTCCTCGCGGCCGACTGGGTGCTGTCACCGGTGGCGCAGCTGGTGATCGTCGGCGCGGATGACGACGAGACGGCCAGCGCCATGCGTCTGACGGCCTGGCGCGCGTGGCGACCGAGGCGCGTGATCAGGCGATTGGCACCGGATGAGCAACTGCGCGGTGTACCGCCGGAGCTTGAAGCGATGCTGGCGCACGCGGCGGGCGGGCCCGCAAGCTACCTGTGTGTGGGCACGAGCTGTCGCCCGCCGGCGCGGACGGTGGAGGAGTGGGAGGCGACGCTACGAAGGTGAGTCCGGGCTCGTCTCGCCCGGGCTTTCGCTGGTTCCGAAAACATGCTGATCGAGCCAGCAGGCAAACTGGAGGTCGCGCTCTTCATCCGGCTGCGCCGAGACTTCCGGCATCACTTGCCAGCGCTTGCCGGCGGACATCAGGTACCAGCCCGGTGGCGTTGCTTCGCGACGTTGCGCAGCGTTCGCCGGGACGGCTTCATAGGCCACGAAGTGAAAAGCGCGACCGCGATGGCGAAAATGGTGCTGCTGGACGGCCAGGCGGGTCATGGGATACCTCGGGCGTGCGGCAGCCGCAAGGGCGACGATGCCGGCGGGAAATCGGCCATATCCGCAGGATGCGGATGCTGCAATCTAGCCTCGTGGACCGCCTGAGGGCGGATGTCCGCTTTTCCCACCGAATTTTCCGCCGCGCGACCGCTTCCGGCGCCGGCTGCCGCCCGCACCCCCGGCGCCCGCCCTGGGGGCGTTGCTTCGCGCCGCCGCGGCCGCTTCTGCCTCAGCCCGTCGCTTCACCTTGGCAGCTGCACGGGCGCGGTCATCCGCCTTTTTGGCCCGGATGGCCTTGATCCGTTCCTCGAGCGGAATCTCGAGCACGGCGCCAGCCTTGGAGGTGTAATCGAAATCGGGCACGACAATCCTGGGGAGCCGCTTGCCCACCACCCGCTCGATGCTCCGCAATATCGGCTCCTCGTCCGGCGCAACGAACGTGAAGGCGTCACCCACCGCATCGGCGCGCCCGGTCCGGCCCACACGGTGGATGTAGTCCTCCGGCAATTTCGGCACATCGAAGTTGACAACATGGCCCAGCTCCTCGATGTCGATCCCGCGCGCGGCGATGTCGGTGGCCACAAGCACGCGGTAGCGGCCGTCCTTGAAGCCGGCCAGCGCCTCGGTGCGCTGAGGCTGGGAGCGATTCCCGTGGATCCGCTCGGCTGCAATCCCATGCTGCACCAGATACTTCATCAAGCGGTCGGCCCGGTGCTTCGTGCGGGTGAAGACCAGCGCCTCCTGCATGTCACCGCGCTGCAGCAGTGACAGGAAGAGTGCCGACTTGAGCTCCTGCGCCACCGGATAGACGGCATGGGTGATCCCGACCGCCGGCTTGGACTCCCGCTCGAGGTTGAGCGTCACTGGATTGCGCAGCATGGTCCGCGTAAGTGTCAGGATCGGGCCTGGCATCGTCGCGCTGAAGAACAGGGTTTGCCGCCGCTCTGGCGCCGGCACGTGACGGAGAATCTTCCGGATCTCGGGCAGGAAGCCCATGTCGAGCATCCGGTCGGCCTCGTCCAGCACCAGCACTTCGAGCCCGGTGAGCCTGGCATAGGGCTGGCGGAAATGGTCGAGGAGCCGGCCTGGCGTGGCGATGAGCACGTCAGCGCCGCTGCGGAAGGCATGCTCCTGCGGGCCCATTCCCACGCCACCGAAGATGGCAGCACCCGTGATCGGTGTGTGCACCGCCAGCGCGTTCAGGTCCTCGAGGATCTGGGCCGCGAGTTCCCGCGTCGGCGTGAGCACGAGCGCGCGAGTGATGCCGCGCGGCTGGCCCAGCAAACGCTGCAGGATCGGCAGAATGAAGGCGGCCGTCTTGCCGCTGCCGGTCATGGCGCAGGCGAGCACGTCACGCCCGGCGAGGGCCGGCGGAATGGCATCGGCCTGGATTGCGGTGGGCCGAATGAATCCGAGTTCCCGGATACCCTTCAGCAGGTCAGGATGGAGGCCCAGCGATGTGAAAGGCACGGAGAATTCCCAGGAGGGAGAGAAACGGCTTCGGCGGGTGAAGCATAGCGGCCGCACGGATGTGCGGCAATGCGCAAGACGGAAGGAGTCTCGCCGTTACCTGATCCAGAGCAACTCGGTCGTCTCGACGCGAACCGGCACACCCCCGATCCGCCCCGGTGCAAACCGGCACCTGGCTATGCTCTTCGCCATCTTTTCGCCCACCTGCGGACTGCTCGTCCGGAGCACTTCGATGCTGTGCTCATGCGCTCGGCCGTCTTCCCCGACCTCGAGTGGCGCGCGCCATTCAACTCACAGCTCTCAGCGCTCAGCGCTCAGCTCACAGCTTCCAGCGCCCCCACCACTTCCTCCGCATTCTCATATCGCGCGGCTGGGTCCGCTTGCAACAACCGCTCCACGACAGCGCCAAGTCCTGGCGGTACCTCGGGCCTCAACGTGGCAAGATCGGGAACCGGCTCTCGGGCCAGGACTGATGCTGCGACGGCGACGTTGTCACCCTCGAATGGCCGTCGGCCAGCCAGCATTTCGAACAGCACCACGCCCAGCGCCCAGAGATCCGATCGGGCACCCACCGGAGCGCCGCTCAGTTGCTCCGGCGACATGTAGTGCAAGGTGCCGGGGCGCTCACCGGTGCGGGTGAGCTGCATGTCGCCCAGTTTCGCAATCCCGAAATCGAGAATCCGCACCTGCCCATCCGCACCCAGCATCAGGTTGGCCGGCTTGATATCCCGGTGAATGATCCCGCACCGATGGGCCGCGGCAAGCCCGCGCGCGACGTCCGCCGCAATCCGGACGGCGTCGGGTACCGGTAGCGCTCCCCGAGCGAGCCGGACCTTGAGGGTTTCCCCCTCGTAGAACGGCAGGACGAGGAAGATTCGGCCATCTGGCAGCTCACCCGTCTCGATCAGCCCGCACACCGCCGGATGGTTCACCGTGGCCACGGCCCGCGCTTCTGCCAGGAGCCGTGCCTCCGCGCGAGAGCCCTTCTGCGCCGGCGCGGCGAGGAGCTTGACCGCCACATCGCGGCCGCGAGTGGCGTCACGCCCCCGGTAGACCAGGCCCATCCCGCCCGTACCGATGGGCTCCAGCACGGTGAGATCGCCTACCTGCTGGCCGGTCAGGCTGTCGCCTGCCTCGGGCCGCCCGGCATCCGGCGCCAGCACAGCCAGCAAGCGGTCGACCGGTCCCTCCCCGTCATGGCCCGCAAGCAGCGACACCAGCTCCTCGGCCATGGCCGGATCGCGGCGCTGAAGCCGCGCAAGCGCGTCCCGCCGCACCGAGCGCGGCAAGGGCGCAAGGCGGAAGAACAGCTCCTGGACCCTGTGCAATCGATCGATCATGCGGACCAGTCTCCCGCGTCAGTGGCTGCTCGTCCTGCTGCCAAGAGAAGCCGGATGCAGGGCCCGGTGAGCTCAGCGGGCGCTGACTTCGGCTTTTCTCCCTGTCGCTCACTCACCATGACTCCGGAAGGCCGGAGTCGCCACTTCACAGCTCGGAGACCGTCATGCGCACGACCACTCTCATTGCGGCGCTCGTCGCCGCCAGCGCGATCACCGCCCTCGGCGTCGCCTGCACCGGCGAATCACCTACTGAAGCTGCGTCGCTGACAACGGCCCACGACGACATGTTCATGGGCGTCGGCAATTCGGAGCAGGCGCAGGCACAATATGCCGAACTCCGCCAGTGGCTCGCGCCACTGCACAATCCTGCCAAGGCCGCCGCCGCCGGCTACACGGCCCTCTTCGGGTGCATTGACGAGACCACGGTGGGCGTGAGCGCCTCGAATGCCCGGGGCATGGGGTACCATGTGACGGCAGGCAACAGGGATATCGTGGGCGATGGCGTCATCAGTGTCACCGAGCCCGAGTTCCTGGTCTACGCACCCGCCGAGAATGATGCGGCGCTCGCACCGGAAGACCGGCTCGCGGCGGCACGGCTCGTGGCCGTCGAATACTTCGTGCCTGGCACGACCAATGATGAATTCCACCAGCCCGCCGACATCCTCGGTGGTTCGTTCGTCTGGGTGGACCGCTTCCAGGGCTGGGCCCGCCATGTCTGGGTCTTTGGCCACAACCCCGCCGGCATCAACGACAACTGGAACACCGCCGTGCGGCTGTGCACGGATGCGATCCCATTTGAAAGCTGAGGATTGAACGCTGAAGGCTGAACGCCGTTGCCTTCAGCCTTCAGCGTTCAGCTCCCAGCCTCCAACTCCCTGTTCAGCCACGCCCGCGCCAGCTGCCAATCCCGCTTCACGGTCGCCGGTGACAGGTCGAGCGCCTCCGCGATTTCGGGCACGGTCATGCCGGCGAAAAAGCGGCACTCGACCACCTTGGCGAGGCGCGGCTCGTCAGCTTCCAGGTGCTCGAGCGCTTCGTGAAGGGCGAGCAGCTGGTCCCCCACTTCGTCCGCGATGGCGAGATCGTCGCCGAGCTCGACCCGTACCTGCTTGCCGCCCCGCTTGCCGGCCCCCCGGCGCACGGCATGATCCACCAGCACACGCCGCATCGCCTGGGCCGCACCCGCAAAGAAGTGCGCGCGGCTCTGCCACTCGATCCGCTCCAGCCGACCCAGTTTCAGGTAGGCCTCGTGCACCAGATCGGTGGTGCAGAGCGTATGATCGGAACGCTCACCGGCCAGCTGGCGGTGCGCCATGCGATGGAGCTCCTGGTAGAGCTCATGTGCGAAGCGATCGAGCGATTCGTGGGTCATCGGTCGCAGGTCATGGGTCGCAGCTCATAGGTCACAAGTCGTCGCACGTATGACCTACGACTATCAACAATCCACCCTCAGCGGGCGGCGACTTCGGATCTCGTAATACTCCGTGCAGGCTCGGCCCGCGCGCTCGATGCCGCGGTGCCCGACACTATTGGCCCGCAAGTATTCGAACGGTGAGGTGTGCCCGCTCGAGTTCCAGTCCATCTCGGCCCAGCTGTACCCGGTGCGGTGCGCTGCCACGGCAAGATAGCCGACGTAAAGCAGGGCAAAGACCAGCGCCGCTCCAGCGATATAGCCCAGCAGGCGCCGGAGCGTCAGCGGTTCATAAAGCGTTTCGCGGTGCTTGCGCTGTGTATGCACGTCGACGGCCAGCGGTCTACGATCGGCCGTTGACCGTTGGCTGTCGACCGTCGACAGCCACAGGCGGGCAGGGCGCATCACCGTAGGAACAGAAGACGCAGCAGTCGCCCGCCATGGGGCGTAGCAGCACCTGGCACACCGGACACTCGAAGAATCGCAGGCACGCGTTCTCCGGCATCGGCTCCGCCGTGCGGGCGCCGCATTCCGGACAGGTGATGACGCCGGCCTGCATCACGCCGCTTCCGCTCGCCTGCCCCGGGCCGGCGAGATATCGATCATCAGCGCGATCACGATCCCGATCACGGGCCACAATCCCCAGTGCCCGCCAAACCAGTGCTGCACGGCGGTGTACCAGAGCAGCGTGGTCGGAAGGAAAATGAACCCGAGGACAGGCCAGAGAATCGTCGTGAAAAGTCCCTGGAACCAGCTGGTGAGGAACCAGAGCAGCAGTATGACCACGCGCGGCACCGCCAAGGCCAGCACGGCAAGCAGGCAGGGCATCAGTGACTCTCCATCCCGGTGGTGCAGGAGTCTGCGCCGGCCGGATCAGGCGCGCCGAAATGCGCGCGCACGAGCCGCACCGGCGAACTGTCGAGCTCGAGCACGAAAATCGTGGAATACGAAGCATCACAGAGGTCGGGCAACCTGGGGCCACCAAGCGCCGCAATGATGGGTGGGACCGTATTACTGTGACCCACCACGAGCACGGCCTCCCCCTTCGGGATGCGGCGTACCGCGGCCGCGACCGCGGCCACGTGGGCGGAGTCGCCCCCACCGAGCGGTACCACCACCGGCGTCAGGTGGCGGGCGCTGATCACGCTGGCGGCCGTCAAGGTCGTCCGCTGCCGGGAGGTGACGATGATGTGGCTGATGTTCGCGTGCTGGAGCGCCGCCTGGAGCGCCTCGGCCCTGGCCCTGCCCGCCTCGCTCAGCGGCGGATCGTTCCCCGGCATGTTGGCCTTCTCCGCGTGGCGCACGAGAATGACCGTCTGCCCGGTGAGCGGCCCCGCAGCGCCGAGCAGGAGCGGAAACAGCAGGATGGCGACTCGCATGCGGTTCAGCGTCAGCATCGGTTCCTCATGATCGTGCCCGGCGGACCGGCCGTCCCCTGCGGCTGGTGTCGCCTGCCGCTCCCCCGTAGTATGAAGGCGATGCGGCCCAGACGCGAGACTCCCGCCTCGCGCCCCGGAACCTGGAGGAGGACAATCGGTGTCGTCCGCTCGATCTGTGACATCTGTGGACCGGATTCGGGACCAGTTCGAGCGCGCCTGGGACGGTGACGCCTGGCATGGCCCCCCGCTGGCCGAGCTGCTTGGTTCGATCACGGCCGCGGCCAGTCAATGGTGCCCGGCTGCGGGGGCCCACACGATCCAGGAGCTGGCGTCGCACATCACCTTCTGGCTCGACGCAGCACACCGCCGGCTCGGTGGCGAGGCGTACCTGCCGACCGGCGGCGACTGGGACGTGCCGTCGGGAGAAGGCTGGGACGGCACCGTCGCACGACTTCGGGAGACCTATGCCTCGCTGGTCAACGCGATCGCGACGACCGCCGACTCTCGGCTGCCTGATCCCGTGGCGGGCAAGCCCTACGACGTGTACGTCCTGCTCCACGGCGTGCTGCAGCACACGCTCTATCACGCCGGCCAGCTCGCCATGATGCGGCGGCTGGCGGGTGGGTGACTGCTTGGCGGCTTGGCGGCTCGGCGGCTCGGCGGCTCGGCGGCTCGGCAGGCTGCGAGCGAGCGGATCGTATCGCCAGAGGGCGCGTCAGTGAGCAGTAGCCGGAATTCCCAGCCATCCTTCCTGAGCGAACTGCAGCGCCCGGCGGCGATGCGGCCGCGAGCGCCCGTCGGAGGGGAAGCGACCGGCTTTTGGCATCTGCCACCCCGGGCATTCCTCATCGCGCTCGTGACCCGCGCGGTCACTATCTGGGCTGGCATGCGCGTACTCCTCGCGCTGGGTATTGCCCTGCTCGACGCGGGCCCGCCTCTCCGACTCCCAGCCAGCACCGCATCCCTGCTGGCCCTGCTCGCCGGCACGCTCGGCTTGGTGGAACTTCGTCGCCGGCGTGAACACCTGCTGCTCGGCAACCTGGGTGTTGGTCAATCAGTCCTGTTCCTCACCGGGCTTGTGCCGGCCGCCTTCCTGGAGTCACTTCTCTTGCTGGCCAGGCATGTATCGCCTTGAAGTGGACTGCGTCACGAAGCACTTCGGTCGGCGCCGGGTACTGACGAACGCGTCGCTGAGAGTAGTGGCCGGCCAGGTGCTCCATTTCGTGGGACCGAACGGCGCCGGCAAAACAACCCTGCTGCGAGTTGCGGCAGGCCTCCTGCGCGCCGAGGTGGGGCGGGTGAGCGTCGACGGAACGACGGTACCTCGGCCGACGCTTGCACGCATGGCTCGGCTGGGCCTGTTCTTCATGCCAGAGGAGTCACTGCTCACGCCCTCGATGCCGTTGGCACGACAGCTCAGGGCCGTATCCGAGCGCTTCGGAACAGTGGATCGCGTCGAAGTGGTGGGCGAGCAACTTGCCCTGCACGACCTCGGCGATCGATCGCCAACCCAGATGTCGGTGGGAGAACAACGCCGCGCCACGCTCGCGCTCGCCGTGCTCCGGAATCCGGCGATCCTGCTGGCGGACGAACCCATCCGCGGCATCGATCCCATCGATTCGGAGCGCATGCTGCAGGCCATGCAGGAGCTGGCGCGGCGAGGAGCAGCCGTCGTCGTGACGGGGCATGAGATGGGGCTGCTGGGTGAGTACAGTGATGAGATGTACAAGCTGTGAGCCTGGCGCCAAGCGCTCCGCGCTAAGCGTTTAGCTAACCAACAACGAGGCTGCCATGCACGACGAACTCCTCTTTGCCGTCATCAGGCTGATTCACATCCTGGCCGGAGTCCTCTGGGTAGGGGCCGCGGTCATGCTGGCCTTCTTCGTGGGGCCGGCGGCCGGCGACGCCGGACCGGCGGGTGGCGCGGTCATGGATCAGCTGATCCGCGTGCGCAAGCTGCCGGCCTACATGGCCAGCGTGGCGGGCTCTACCGTGCTGGCCGGCCTCATCCTGATGTGGATGCATGCCTCGGCGACCGATGGCGGATGGATGCGAACCGCCTCGGGCAAGCTCTTCATGTGGGGTGCGCTGGTGGCGATCATCGGGTTCGTGTGGGGCATGGTGATGGCGACCCGGCTGGCCAAGCGCATGACCGCGCGTGCCTCGGCCATGGCGGCCGCGGGACGGCCACCCACACCGGAAGAGCAGGCGGAGCTCCGCCAGGGCTTTGCCCGGCTCAGCTTCCACACCCGGGGCGCCGCGATCGTGCTGATCCTCGCGGCGACCATGATGGCGCTGGCGCGGTATGTATGAAGGCGTAGGGCCCCTGCAGCGGCCCTACGCCCCCGCTCCCGCATGATCCACCGCTTCCGTCACGCCCATCTCGCGGGCGCAATGCGCGCAGCAGAAGAATGTTCCCTTGGCCTCGATCCCATGCCCGGCGATCTTGCAGCCGCAGTGCGTACACACGGGAGCGAGCTTGTGAATGGCGCATTCGAAACTGTCGAAGACGTGCTTCTCTCCGGCGGCTATGACTTCAAATGACAGATAGTAGTCATTCCCGCAGACTTCACAGCGAGCCATCGGGCCCTCCTGGTCAAGGCAGCCGCATGCTGCCACCTCAATACTGGCTCGGCTTTCCAGCCCGCGCCACCCCGGTCATCGCGCTGACCACGCTGACACTGCTGGCGTTCGCGGCGAATTCCCTCCTCTGCCGTGCCGCACTGCGTAGTTCGCTCGTGGACCCCGCCAGTTTCACCGCGATACGCCTCGCCAGCGGCGCCGCGATGCTCGGGCTGCTGCTGGCATTTCGTCGGGCGTCGCCGGCGGCGGAACCATCCGGCGGTTCGTGGGGCTCGGCCCTCGCGCTCGCCGCCTACGCGATCTTCTTCTCCCTGGCATTCGTGCGCATCGGCGCCGGCGTGGGTGCCTTGATCCTCTTCGGCGCGGTGCAGGTGTCCATGATCGGCTGGACCGTGGTGGGGTCCGAACTCCCCTCCATCGGGGAAACGCTGGGGCTGGTGCTCTCGCTCGCGGGATTGGCCTGGCTCACGCTGCCCCATGCGGTGGCACCCGATCCTGTCGGGGCAGCGCTCATGGGCGTGGCCGGCATCGCGTGGGGCAGTTACAGCCTGCGGGGCCGGCAAGTGCGAGCACCGATCCGCGCCTCCGCCGCCAACTTCACGATGGCCGTGCCGCTGGCGCTGATTCCCGTCCTGCTCAGTCTTCACACGCTCCGGCTTACCAGCAACGGCCTGATCCTGGGCGTCATTTCCGGCGCCGTCACCTCAGGCCTGGGCTACGTGCTCTGGTACAGCGTCCTCCCAGCACTCGGCGGCACCCGCGCCGCCATCGTGCAGCTGCTGGTGCCAGTCATCGCGGTCCTGGGCAGCATTGTCTTTCTCGGTGAAGCACTCACGGCACATCTGGCGCTGTCAGGCTCGGTGATTCTGGCCGGGGTGGTGGTGGCGATGCTGAGTCGCGGGCGCCAGTCGCGGGTCACAAGCCGACCGTTGACTGATGACCGTCGGCCCAATTGACAGCCCTGCATCCACCCTTCACCCTTATGGCACTGTCCAACTGCCCAACTGTCCAACTGCCCAACTGTCCAATTGTCCAACTGCCCAACTGTCCATCTGTCCATCTGTCCATCCGTCCATCTGTCCATCTGTCCATCTGTCCAACTTCCAAGGAGGCCCTTATGGGTCGTCGGTATTCAGTGTTCGTAGTCGCGGGGCTGCTGGGCATCGCAGCGTGCACGGAGAAGGCGCCAGAGCAGGCTGCCGTGGCGGCCGCACCGGTGGCGCCGCGGGAGATCACGGTGCGTGCCCATGACTTCGGCTTTGACGCGCCGGACACCATTCCCGCCGGGTTCACCACGATCCGCCTCATCAACGACGGGCCCGGCCTGCATCATGGCCAGCTGCTGCGGATTGACAGCAGCAAGACCTTCGACGACGCGGTCGCCGCAATCCCGAAGCAGCTCAACTTCCCGTCCTGGCTGGTCGCCGTCGGCGGGCCGAATGCCGTGGCAGCGGGCGATACCAGCGTCGTAACGCAGGATCTGGCTCCGGGCAACTACATGTGGATCTGCTTCGTCGACATTCCTGGTGGCTCGCCGCACTACAAGAAGGGGATGGAGCGGGCACTCACCGTGGTGCCGTCCTCGGCACCTGGGGCCACTCCGCCGGTCGCGGACATTGACGTGACCCTCAGAAGCTACGCCTTTGAATTCTCCAAGCCCCTTACCGCCGGCCGCCATACCTTCAAGGTGATGACCGCCGACACCAGCAGCCAGTCGCATGAGCTGGTGCTGATCCAGCTCGCGCCCGGCAAGACCGGGGACGACGTCCTGGCGTGGCTGAAGAAGCCGGAAGGCCCGCCCCCCGGCCGCCCCCTTGGGGGCGTCGCCGACCTGACGCGCAGCATGCCAGTCTACTTCTCGGCCAACCTGACGCCGGGCAACTACTTCCTGATCTGCTTCGATCCGGATTTCAATGATGGCAAGCCGCACTTCATGCATGGGATGATGGAGACGGTGAGTGTGAGCTGAGGGGCGTCGGTCGTCGGTCTTCGGCCATTGGTCGTGTGCTACCTTATTATTCCTGCTGCTGACGACCGACGACCGACGATCGACGACCGACGACTATAACCCCGAGCTTCCATTGTCCAAGACCGCAACCATCCAGACCGCCAAGGGCACCATCACCGCCGAACTCTTCGATGACGAGACGCCGGGCACGGTGGCCAATTTCGAGAAGCTGGCCAACGACGGCTTCTACGATGGCACCCGCTTCCACCGCGTGATCGACAATTTCATGATCCAGGGCGGCGATCCGCTCTCCCGCGACCCGAACAATCCGCGCGTGGGCACCGGTGGACCCGGCTACACCATCAAGTGCGAGACCGATCGCAACAGCCACCGTCACGTGGCGGGCACGCTGTCCATGGCGCACGCGGGCCGGAACACCGGCGGCAGCCAGTTCTTCATCTGTCATTCGCCCCAGCCGCACCTCGATCGCCAGCATACCGTCTTCGGCCAGGTGACCGACGGCATGGACGTGGTGAACGCCATCCGCAAGAACGACGTGATCACGTCCATCAGGGTGGCGCCCGCTGCAGGTTGATTTCGCCGTCATCGCGGACTATGCGCTGATTGACCAGCATGGGAAGCTCAGCGTACTGGGCATGTTCCAGCATGTCTGGGTTCAGCAGTTTCCGACCGTGCACCCGCGAACGCACCTGGTACTGAGGGTCCGCGGCCGCCGCACCGAGATCGGAACCCATACGTTGCAGATCCGCTTTCTCGATGACGAAGACACGATCCTCCTGGGGGGCGAGGGCACCGTGCAGTTTGGCGAGCCGGCGGCCGGCGTCGTCGACGTCGAGGCTGGTGCCGTGCTCGTCTTTGACATTCCCCTCGCCCGCGCCGGCCATTACCGCTTCGAGATCACGCTGGATGGCGACCGCGTGACCCAGGTTCCCCTCACCGCCAGCAGCGCCCAGGACGCGGACAACTAGCGGCCGCCCGGCGGGCCTCGTACCGTCGAGCCGGCCCTTGCCGCTTCGGGGCGGCGCCCGGCTACCTTTCCTCAGCAGGCCTTCAGTGCTTCTTCATGGTGGAGCGTGCAGCTTTGGCGCTCCAGTTACTCGCACTGCCTTTCAACGGAGACCCTTCCATGCCTGGGCTTCGTCTGCTTCTGGGCGCTGCCACCGCCGCATTGGTAGCGACCGCACTGCCCCTCCGGCCCGCCGACGCCCAAGGCTACGGCGTCTACGAACAGAGCTCCTGCGTCATGGGACGCGCCGGTACCGCGGTCGCGAGTGCATGCGGCGACGGATCCAGTATCTATTTCAACCCCGCCGGCATCGCCACGGCCACGTCCACCGAACTGTCGGCCGGCGCCACCGGCATCGCCGTCAGTGGCGACTTCACCAACGACATCACCGGCTTCCGGACCAGCCTGAACGACGACCTGCACCTGGTGCCCCACGCCTACCTGGTGCGGCCGGTCAGCGATCGCCTGGTGGCCGGCCTCGGTGTCTTCGTGCCCTACGGCCTCGCCACCGACTGGCCGTCCGATTTCGAGGGACGCTTCCTCGGCTACCACAGCAAGGTACAGGCGATCTATGTGCAGCCCACGCTCGCGTTCCGGGTCTCGCCCCGGGTGCGCATCGGTGCTGGCTTCGATCTCACCTTCGTCAGCGTGCGGCTCGACCAGCGGCTGGACCTCTCGGAACAGGCGACGCCCACGCCCGGCGTGACATTCGGCATGCTGGGCGTGCCCGCGGGGACCGATTTTGCGGACGTCAACCTGACGGGCAACGGCACTGGCGTGGGCGGCCACTTCGGCGTTCAGGCCGACGTCACGCCTGAGCTCACGCTTGGCGCACGTTACCTGCTGCGCCAGACGGTGGACTTCAGCAACGGCACCGCCGAGATCAACCCGGTCCCGACCGGACTGATCCTCGCGGCCGGGAATCCATTCGGCGCTCCCGCCGGCACGCCGATGGACGCAGTGCTCGCGCCGCAGTTCACGGCAGGCGGTCCGCTCGAGTCCCAGGGCGGCGGCACCTCGCTCACGCTTCCCGCACAACTGGTGGTGGGCGTCTCATGGCGCGGGATTGACCGCCTCAACCTGCTCGCTGATTTCCAGTACACTGACTGGCGCGTGTTCGATACGCTCTCAGTCACACTCGAGCGGCTGGGCACGACGGACATCCCGGAGGATTACCAGCGCGCCTACACCTGGCGCTTCGGCGCCGAGTACGGGCTCACGCCAACGAGCACGCTCCGCGCCGGCTTCTACACTCATAATGGTGCCGCACCCGACGAGACGGTGACCCCGAACCTCCCCGAGGGCCACCGCAACTCCTGGACGCTCGGCTTCGGCACTCGACTGTGGAGCAACCTCGGGCTCGACCTGGCCTACCAGTTCATTGATCAGGGCGACCGGCGTGGCCGCACCGTGCCGCTGAATCCCGCGCTCTCGCCGTCGGAAAACACCAACGGCCTCTACACGTTCAAGGCCCATCTCGTCGGCGCGACGCTGCGCTACGCCTTCTGAAGGGAGTGACCACCATGACCCCTCGCATTCCGGCGGCCGCGCTCTTCATTGCCGCTGCCCTCGCTGGCTGTCGCGGCGACCAGGCGCTCGCGCCGCCCCTTTCTGCCACCGACAACGACGGCCTCTTCCGCCGCTACGTCTCGCTCGGCAACAGTATTGCTGCCGGATTCCAGTCGGCCGGCATCAACGACAGCACCCAGCGCGCCTCCTTTGCCGTGCTCTT
The DNA here is from genome assembly GCA_035708725.1 of Gemmatimonadales bacterium. Lineage (GTDB taxonomy): Bacteria > Gemmatimonadota > Gemmatimonadetes > Gemmatimonadales > GWC2-71-9 > CAMLHP01. The sequence goes on from DASTFH010000003.1 coordinate 79,392, forward strand.
CGCGCAACAGGCCGGGACACCGTTCACCTATCCAGCGTTGGCCGGGCGCGGCTGCCCTGCACCACTGGTCAACAATGTCACCGAGGAGCGACTGGGTGACCAACCGGCGGACCAGCCGTGCGACCTGCGCCAGACCCCGCCGCCTGTTTATCTCAACAACCTCGCCGTCCCCGGGCTCGACGTGGCCGATGCGTTCAGCAACACCGCCTCGGGACTCGGGACCTATTCCCGGCTCACCCAGTTCTTCCTGGGCGGTCGAACCCAGGTGCAGTGGCTGATGGCCGAACGCCCGACTTTCGTTTCCGTCGAGGTCGGTCCCAACGACGTGCTGGGCGCCGTCATCTCCAGCACCAATCCCGGCGATCCCGCCGAAGTAACCCCACCGGCCGACTTCGAGGCCTCGTACCGCGCGCTGGCCGACAGCATCGAGGCCATCGGGGCCGAAGCCGTGCTCTTCACCATTCCCGACGTTGCATCCGTGCCCTACGTGTCGACTGGAGGCACCTGGTGGTGCATCAAGAACCAGCCGGCCTGCGGCTTCACCACTCCTGCAGCGTTCCCGCCGACGTTCACGGTGAGCAACAATTGCGCGCCCGCCGTCGCGATTCCGGACTCGCCCGGTGACCAGACGCTGGTGCCGTGGATCAAGGGCCTCCCGCTCCTGGCCGCCGCAGCCGGAGGCGCCTCCACGACGCTCGATTGCAGCGTGGACACCGACGTCATCCTGCCGTCCGAGCTCGCCACCATCACAGCGGCGGTCACGGCGGACAACGCCGTGATTCAGGACGTTGCGGCGGAGCACGGCTGGGCGCTCTTCGACATCAATGTGCCATTCGCCGCGCTCCGCGCCGACGGCAGCATCCCTGCCTTTCCCGACATCAGCCAGGCCCTGTCCGGGGGCAGCGTGACCTTCGGCCCGATCTTCTCGCTCGATGGATTCCATCCCTCGAGCGCGGCGCAGAAGCTGATCGCCAACGAGGTGATCAAGGCGGTGAATGCGAAGTATGGGACGGCGGTGCCGGAGCTGGAGTAGGGGCCCGGCGTGCAGGGCCCGGCAAGCGGGGCCCCTGCTACCTTTCCCCCATGACCCGCGACGAAGCCCTTGCCCTCATGCACGAGTACACGGCGTCGGAAGCGCTGCGCCGTCACATGTACGCTGTCGAGATTGCCATGCGCGCGATTGCGCCGCGCTACGGCGGGGATCCCGAGCGCTGGGGGCTCGCAGGACTGCTGCACGACTTCGATTACGAGCGCTACCCCAACGATGCGCGCTCCGCCACGGAAGAACACCCGGCGCAGGGCGTCCGCATCCTCGCCGAGCGCGGGGTGGATGACGAAATTCTCCGGGCCATCCTGGCGCATGCCAGCTACACCGGTACCCCGCGGGACAGCGACATGGCTCGGGCGCTCTTTGCCGTGGACGAACTGAGTGGATTCGTCGTCGCTTGCGGACTGGTGCGCCCGTCGCGGAGCCTGGCTGATCTTGAGGTTTCCAGTGTCAGGAAGAAGCTCAAGGACAAGGGCTTCGCCCGTGGCGTCAATCGGGAGGACGTGCGCCAGGGCGCTGAGGAGCTTGGCGTACCGCTCGAGCACCACATCGCCTTTGTCATCGAAGCATTGCGACCGCACGAAACGGCGCTGGGCCTTGGCGGCGCATGACGCTGGCACGGATCAGTGCCCAGACCAGGGCAGTCGAGACCGCGGTTACCCGCGCCTCGGGAGGGCGCCCGGTCCCGGGTAACGCCGTTTCCCTGCTAGTGGATGGTCCGGCCGCCTATGCCGCCATGCGTGATGTCATCACGCGCGCCTCCCGGTGGATCCATTTCGAGAACTACATCATCCGCAGTGATGACGAAGGCTGGGCCTTCGCGAAACTGCTGGCGCAGAAAGCCGCTGAAGGCGTACGCGTGCGGGTCCTTTACGACTGGATCGGTTCGCTGGCCACGAAGCGCGCCTACTGGCGCTTCCTGCGGGACGCCGGCGTCGAAGTGCGATCCTTCGGGCCGCCGAAGCTGGCCAACCCCCTGGGCATCTTTTCCCGCGACCATCGCAAGCTGGTGCTGGCGGATGGCTGCGACGCAGTCATCGGTGGGCTCTGTATCGGCTGCGAGTGGACCGGCGGGGGCGTCGAGGGCGGGCAGCCATGGCGCGACACGGCGCTGCGCATCGCCGGGCCCGCGGTGCCGCTGCTCGACGCGGCGTTCCATGGGACCTGGGCGGCAGCCGGCTTGCCGTTTCCATCCGCCGAGTCGGCATCGCGAGTTCCGGCCCGCGGCGATGCGGTAGTGCGTGCGGTCGTGGGCAAGCCGGGCCGCGAGCGCGCCTATCGCCTGATCGAACTCCTGGCGACGGGCGCGCGCGAACGCTTCTGGGTCACGGACGCGTATTTCCTCGCTCCGCCGCGGCTGCTGCAGGCCTTTCGTGATGCCGCGAGCGACGGGGTCGATGTCCGTATCCTGGTGCCGGGCACCAGCGACATCCCGCTGGTGCGCAACCTGACGCGATTCGGGTACCGCGACCTGCTTCGTTCCGGCGTACGGATCTTCGAGTGGGAGGGTCCGATGCTGCACGCAAAGTCCATCGTCGCAGATGGGCGCTGGGTCCGGGTCGGCTCGAGCAACCTCAACCCCGCCAGCCTGGTCGGTAATTACGAGCTCGACGTGCTGATCGACGATGCCGACCTGGCCGACGCGGTCGAGCAGCAGTTCCGGCTCGACATCGCGCGAGCCAGCGAGATTGTCCGGCGTCCGCTGCGTGGCCCTCGACGCATCAGCCAGCGCCTTCCGGCGGTGCTCGCGCGCGAAGCGCCCGCGGGGACGGCCCGCCATCATCCCTCGCCGATCGAACGCCGCCGCCGCGCCACCGTCGCCCTCCGCCTCATGGCATCCAATGCCAGGCGATCGGTGTTCGTGCCGGCAATGATCGCCCTGGCATCGCTGGCGGCGCTCTTCCTCCTGGCGCCCCGGATCACCGCCTACGTGTTCGGCGTCCTGTGTATCTGGCTCGCCGTCAGCGCCGGCCTGGCGGCGTTCCGGCAGCGGGATGGATGAGGGTCGAGGAGTCGAGAGGTCGAGAGGTCAGGCGCAACTCCTCGACCCCTCGGCCTCTCGACTCCTCGGCCCCTCGACCCCTCGACCCTCTCAACGTATCCACCCTCCGATGCGTACCTCTCACGTGACCGACGCCGAACTTGCTGCCCGGGCGGCTGCGGGCGACGGAGACGCATTCGGCCAGCTGATCGAGCGGTACGCGCCGGCCGCGCGGCGAGTCGCCCGGGCGCTGCTCGGCAATGATCATGATGCTGACGATGCCGCCCAGGACGGATTTCTGGCGGCATGGCGCGCCATCGGCCGGTTCGACACGGCACGCCCGTTTCGGCCCTGGCTCATGCGGATCGTCCTCAATGCGGCGCGGGACCTTGGCCGGCGCCGTGTCGTGCGCGACACGGAACAGCTGTCGCCCGCCGCTGCCGACCAGCACAAGGGGCCGGACCACGACGCAGATCGTCTGCTCCTCAGGGAGCGACTGGCGGAGGCGCTGGCCCGCCTGACCGAGCGGCAGCGCATCGCCATCACGATGTTCGACGCGGAAGGGTATGCACACGCCGAAATCGCTGAAGCCCTTGGTGTCCCCGAGGGTACGATACGATCGGATGTTTTTCATGCACGGCGGGCACTGCGGGCGGACCTGGCGCCGTTCCTGGAGGTAGGACAATGAGCAATCCATTTGGTCACGCGCCGGACGAGCAGCTCGGGCAGCTGCTGCGCACCGGCCTGGACGTGCCGGCGCACGATGATTTCGTGCACCGCACGATGGCGCTGCTGGCGGCCGAGCCGCGCCGCTCGAGCTGGGATGTGCTCAACACCTGGCTGCGGCCGGGACTGGCAGTGGCCGCGATCCTGGCACTGGCGCTGGCCATGTGGCTGCGGCTCGCGCCGGTCACCACCAGCGAGGCGTCGCTAGCCGATGCGATGGGCTCGGCGGGGGTTCCGTCGGTGCTGGTCTCGTCCGCGCAGGGCGCCAGTACCGACAACCTGCTTGCCGCCGTGGTGGAGGGTCGCTGAGATGGCCACACCCCGGCGCAACGCGGTCCTGCTGCTGATTGCCGTCTTCGTGGCCGGCCTCGTGGTCGGTGTGGGAGGGGTGGCCATTGCGGAGCGCAGCGGCGTTCACGTGCTGCCGCACGCGGAGCATCGTCCCAGCGGCTACCTCGAGTTCCTCAGCCATCGGCTCCACCTGACGCCGGCGCAGCGCGACAGCGTGCGCGGCATCCTGGAGCGGCACCGGCCCACGATGGATTCGATGCGCGCGGCAGTGGCGCCACCCTTTGAAACCTTGCGGAAGCAGATCCGTTCGGAGATCCGAGCCCAGCTCACTCCCGAACAGCAACAGACGTTCTCCGACCTTGGCCGGAAGAACGACTCAACCTCGAATGGTCGAGATGCGCACTAAGATCCTGGCATTGATGCTCCTGGCTGCGGCGTCGCCGCTCGCCGCCCAGACCGCGGACAGCACGCGGCGCTCCATCACGCTGGACGAGGCCATCGCGCTCTCGCTGCGGACGCAGCCGAACGTGATCCAGGCCGAAGCCGCCGTGGACAATGCGGCCGCGCGAGTGCGCACCTCCAAGGGCGCCTGGCTGCCCAGTCTCGACCTCAGTGCGAGCGGCAACCAGAACTATTCGGGCGTGCCATCGCGGGTGGACCCCAACACCGGCCTCGCGGTCGGCAGCTCCAGCGGCAGCGTCAGCTCGTCGCTCCGGTCCAGCATCACGCTGTTCGACGGCTTCCAGCGCAGTGCCGACAGCAAGTCGGCGCGCGCCGGCCAGACCGCGGCCGACGCGTCGCTGGTGAACACGCGCTATCAGCAGCGGCTCACCACCACCAACCAGTTCCTCGACGCGCGCGCGGCCGCCGAACTGCTGGGCGTGCGCCAGGCCAGCGTGCATCGGGCTGAGGAACAGCTCAAGGTTTCCATCAACAAGCTGAATGCGGGATCCGCGACCCGTTCCGATTCACTGCGTTCACGCGTGACGCTCGGCACGGCGCAGCTCCAGCTGATCCAGGCACAGGCGGAGCTCGCGTCGGCGGAAGCCGGCCTCGCCCGGCTGGTCGGGATGACCGGGCGCATCGCAGCCGCCGATGATTCGAGCTTCTACAACGTGATCACCGCACCACTCGATACGGCGGCGCTGCGGGCCGAGGCGGAAGCGCGGTCGCCCCAGGTGCAGGCAGCAGAGGCGAGCGCGGTCGCGGCCCAGGCTGAAATCCGCAGTGCGCGCTCCGGCTACTGGCCCACGCTGTCGCTCTCGGGCAACGTCGGCCTGAGCGGCAGCAGCTCCCGCGACTACAGCTTCTACGACAGTCGCGGCGCGAGTCTCTCGCTCTCGTGGCCCATCTTCAACCGGTTCCAGCGGGAGCAGAGCATCAACACGGCGGAGAACTCGGCGCGGACGGCGGATGCGCAGGCCGCCGATGCAGCACGGCAGGTCTCGGCCAACCTCACGTCGCAGCTGGCCAATCTCGAGGCCGCGCGCACCCAGATCGAGATCACCCAGGTCAGCGTCAAGGCCGCCGAGGAAGACTTGCGGGTGCAGCAGGAGCGCTATCGCCTCGGCGCCTCGACCATTGTGGATATTCTCACTTCGCAGGAAGCCCTCGACCAGGCGGAGGTCGACGCGGTCACTGCCCGCTTCGGCTACCTCCGCGCCAAGGCGCAGATCGAAGCGCTGATCGGACGGAGCCTATGATGGCTGTCATGGACACGGCGGAGCGCATGGCGCTCCTGCCGTCAGATGTGCCGCGGGATGCCGTGATCGTCGTGCGCAACCTGCAGCGCGAGTATGACATGGGCGGCGAAGTAGTGCGTGCGCTGCGGGGCGTGAACCTCACCATCCGGCGCAACGAGTTCGTGGCCATCATGGGCCCGTCGGGCTCGGGCAAGTCCACGCTGATGAACATGATCGGCTGCCTGGACAGCCCCAATGCCGGCGAGTACTGGCTCAATGGCCATCGCGTCTCCGAGCTGGGCGACGATGAACTTGCCCGGATCCGGAACAAGGAAATCGGGTTCGTCTTCCAGACCTTCAACCTGCTGCCACGCGCCTCGGCGCTCCACAACGTGGAGCTGCCGCTGATCTACGCCGGCATCGGGGCCAAGGAACGCCAGGAGATGGCGAGCAGCGCCCTGACCCGGGTCGGCCTGGCCGACCGGATGCACCACAAGCCCAACGAGCTCTCCGGCGGCCAGCGCCAGCGCGTGGCGGTGGCCCGGGCGCTCGTCAACCAGCCCAGCATTCTCCTGGCCGACGAGCCCACCGGCAACCTCGACAGCGCCACCAGCATCGAGATCATGGCGCTCTTCGAAGAGCTGCACCGCGGGGGCCAGACCATCGTGCTGGTCACCCACGAACACGATATCGCCGAACATGCCGACCGGCAGGTCCACCTCAAGGACGGCCAGGTTGCGCAGGACTTCCAGACCGAGGGAAAGCATTGATGTCGAACCGTACCGTTGTCGCGAGCCTGCTGGCCCTCGTCGTCGTCACAGGCTGCAAGAAGCAGAAGGAACAAGTCGCCTATCAGGCCGTGCCGGTCGAACGGCGCGACATCATCGTGTCGGCGCAGGCAGCCGGCACCATCCAGCCCGACACCGTGGTCGAGGTGAAGTCCAAGGCTTCAGGTGAGATCCTCGAGATTCACGTCCAGACCGGCCAGGAGGTCAAGCGCGGCGACCTGATGGTCGAGGTGGACAAGCGCGTGCCTCGCAATAACCTGGCCCAGGCACAGGCCGACCTCGAAGTGGCCAGGGCCCAGCTCACCAACGCGGAATCCAAGAAGCGCCGGGCGGACGAGCTGTTCCAGTCCAAGTCCATTACCCAGGAAGAGCACGAGCAGGCCGCACTGGACTTTGCCAGCGCCAAGTCGTCGGTGGTACGGGCGCAGGTCTCGGTCGAAACCGCGCAGGACCAGCTGGACGACACCAAGGTCCTGGCGCCGATCAGCGGCACCATCATTTCGTTGCTCGTGTCTCGCGGGGCGGTTATCAGCTCCCCCACCAGCGCCGTGGGTGAAGGGACCATCCTCCTCACCATGGCGGATCTCGACCTCGTCCAGGTCAAGACCCTGGTGGACGAGACTGACATCGGCAAGATCAAGCCGGGCATGCGCGCCACCGTCACGGTGGATGCCTTTCCCAATCGTCCCTTCGAGGGCGAAGTGCTCAAGATCGAGCCGCTGGCTGAAGTGCAGCAGAACGTGACCATGTTCCCGGTGCTGATCCGCATCCAGAACCAGCAGAAGCTGCTCAAGCCGGGCATGAACACCGAAGTCGAGATCCACATCGGGCGGCGCGACAGCGTGCTCGCCATCCCCAATGCGGCACTGCGCACGCAGCGCGACGTGGCCTCGGCGGCACAGGTGCTGGGGCTCGATCCGCACACGGTCGAGCAGCAACTGGCGGAAGCGGAAAAGCAGGCGCCCCAGTCGGATTCCGGAAATGGCCGCACGTCCCTCGGCGCCTCGACGCCCGGGAGTGACAGCACTGCCAAGCCCGGCAGCACGCTCACCATGCCCAACGGCCGGACCATCAACCTGCCGGCTGGCGTTGATGCCGCGCAGATCAAGGCCATCATGGAAAAGCGCATGAAGGGCGAAGAGCTGAGCGCCGCGGACCGTGCCGTGATGCAGAAGGCGTTTGCCGGCATGCGCGGCAACGGCGGTGGCATGCGCCGCAATGGCAACGGTGATGCGGCGCTCAACGGGGGCAACTACATCGTCTTCGTCAAGCGTGGCACCGAGATCAAGCCGGTCCACATCACCACCGGGCTCACCGACCTGGACTACAGCGAAGTGACCAAGGGGCTCGAGCCCACCGACTCGGTGCTGCTCCTGCCGAGCGCGGGGCTGATCCAGTCGCAGCAAGAGTTCCAGCAGCGGGTCAACCAGATGACCGGCGGCGGCGGCGTTCCAGGCATGCGGAGCAACACCAACAGCAGCAGCGGCAGCTCGAGCACGTCGGGCGGCGGCAGGAGACAGTAATGCTGATCAATGAGACTGTCGCCGTCGCGCTGCAGTCCATCCGCGCCAACAAGCTGCGTGCCTCGCTCACGATGCTTGGCATCGTGATCGGCGTGGGCGCGGTCATCACCATGGTGGCCCTCGGCAGCGGTGCGCAGAAGGCCGTGAACGACCGGATCGCGTCACTCGGCGCCAACACCTTCACCGTATACCCGGGACAGCAGTTCCGCGGCGGTGTGGCCCAGACCACCCGGGTCAACCTCACGACCGACGATTATCTGGCCGTTCGCCGGAAGGCGCGTGACATCAAGGCCGTCGTGCCCGAGCTGCAGCAATCGCTGCAGGTGCAATTCGGCAACCACAACGTGAACACCGACATCGTCGGCACCACGGCCAACTATCCGCAGGTGAACAACTTCACCATCACCGCCGGCAAGTTCTTCTCCGACGGTGACGACGAGTCGCGGCAGCGCTATGCCGTGCTGGGCGCGGACATCCCCGACCAGATGGAGTCCAACGGCGCGGCCATGATCGGGCAGACCATCCTGATCCGGGGCATTCCGTTCGAGATCGTCGGCATCATGAGCCGGAAGGGGTCGCAGGGCTTCAGCAACCCGGACGACGACATCTACATCCCGCTCGCCACCGCGCAGTATCGCGTGTTCGGGACCGACCGCATCCGCTCCATGTCCATCCAGGTCGCCGACGGCGTGCCGGTGGAGGTGGGCATGGTGGACCTGGAGCGCGTGCTGCGCGCGGAGCACAAGATCCGCCCGGGTGAGGAAAATGACTTCCGCATCCGGAACCCGCAGGACATCCTCGCGACGCAGCAGGAGGCGACCCAGGTCTTCACCATGCTGCTCGCCAGCATCGCGGCGGTGAGCCTCCTGGTGGGCGGCATCGGCATCATGAACATCATGCTCGTGTCGGTCACCGAACGCACCCGGGAGATTGGCGTGCGGAAGGCGCTGGGCGCCACTCGCGGCAACATCATGCTGCAGTTCCTCATCGAGGCGCTGGTGCTCTGCCTCCTCGGCGGCATCCTCGGCATTGCACTGGGCACCGGCGCGGCGATCCTGCTGGCGAAGGTGGCGCAGTGGAATACGCTGATCTCGCCCGCGGCCATCATCGTGGCCTTCGGGTTCAGCGCGTTCATCGGATTGTTCTTCGGGCTCTGGCCCGCACGGCGGGCGGCGAGCCTGGATCCGATTGTAGCGTTGAGATACGAGTAGCGAGATGGGCGAGATGGGCAGGATGGGCATGCGAAGCACGACAACTTCCTGCCCATCTCGCCCATCCAGCCCATCCTGCCCATCCTGCCCATCCTGTTATCTTCCCCTCCCCCACTCACCTGATCCCCGTCCCCCATGCACCTCGCCCTGCTCGCGCTCACGGCATTTCTCCAGGACACGACCCCGGCCCGGGTGAAAGAGTCGGTTACCATCCCGCGCGTCGAGGCGACGGCGGTGCTGGACGGCCGGCTGGATGACAGCGCCTGGCAGCAGGCTGCAGTGCTGTCGGGCTTTCATCAATGGATGCCGGTAGACGGCCGTCCGGCGGAAGAGCGCACCGAGGTGCGGGTGTGGTACGCGCCCGATGCCATCTGGTTCGGGATCAGGGCATACGACCGCCAGCCCGGCACCGTCCGCGCCACCGTGGCCGACCGCGACAACCTGGACAACGACGACCACGTCTCGATCTACCTCGACACCTTCGGCGATCGCCGCCGGGCGTACGTGTTCACGGTCAACCCCATCGGGCAGCAGCAGGATGGCGTCCGCAGTGAAGGCGGCAACCAGGCCGCCTCGCTCACGGGCGGCACGGACGACCTGAGTCCTGATTTCCTCTGGGACTCCAAGGGGATGCGCACCGACTCCGGCTACGTGGTGGAAGTGCGCATCCCGTTCAAGAGTCTCCGCTACCCGACATCCGCGCAGCAGACCTGGGGCCTCAACGTCGTCCGCGAGACCAAGCGTACCGGCTACACCGACACCTGGACCAACGTACGTCGCGCCAGCGCCAGCTTCCTGGCGCAGGGTGGCCTGATGACGGGCCTGCATGACATGAAGCGCGGCGTCGTGATGGAGATCCAGCCCTTCTTCACCGCCTCCGCCAACGGAGCCGTGAACGGCGCGGGCAAATTCGAGCGCGGCAAGGTGGATGGTTCCGCGGGCGCCAACCTCAAGCTTGGCTTCACCGCCATGACGCTCGACGCGACGTGGAACCCCGACTTCAGCCAGGTGGAAGCTGATGAGGGCGTCGTGACGGTGAACGAGCGCTTCGCGATCTTCTTCGAGGAGCGGCGGCCGTTCTTCCTCGAGGGTATCGAGCTGTTTTCCACCCCCAATCGCCTGGTATATACCCGTGAGATCGTGGATCCGATCGCCGGCGCCAAGTTCACCGGAAAGTTCGGGCGGTACGGGGTGGCCTACCTGACGGCGGTGGATGAGTCGGGCGACAGGAATGCGCTGTTCAATATCGCGCGGCTGCGCCGCGATATCGGGACGAACTCGCTCGCCGGCATCACCTACACCGACAAGATCAGCGGCGACGACTACAATCGGGTGCTCTCGGGTGACACGCGCATCGTGTTCGGCGGGATGTACTTCGCGCAGGGCCAGCTGGGGCAATCGTGGACCCGGGACGAGGCAGGAAGCCGCACCGGCCAGGTCTGGCAGGCGCAACTCGACCGGACCGGACGATCATGGGGCTTCAACTACCAGGTCAATGGCCTGAGCGACGATTTCGAGACGCAATCGGGATTCGTGAATCGAGTCGGGATCGTGACCGGCCACATCATGAACCGGTTCTCGATCTACGGAGAACCGGGCGCGCTGCTCGAGACGGCCACGGTGTTCTTCGGGCCCGAACGGACCTGGAGTTACGACTCGTTCCTCGGCGACGGCGCGATCGAAGGCAACGATGACGCCAACTTCACCTTCCGGTTCCGGGGCGGATGGCAGGTCGAGCCCAAGATCTCGCGCGACTTCGTCCATTTCGTGCCCACCGATTATGCCGGCTACGAGCTGGGCGGCACGACCACCGATCCGTTCACGCCGCGTCCGGAACTGAACAACGCCATTGGCACATCACTGCGGGTCTCGACCCCCACCTGGCAATGGGGCGACGCCGAAGCACAGGCGCAGTACGGCGAGACCGCGATCTTTCCCGAGGCCGCGGAGGGACGCGAGCTCCGGCTGAGCGGCGAACTCAGCCTCCGACCCCAGCGCTCGGTGCGGTCCAGCCTTCAGCTCACCTACTCGCGGATCACCCGCGAGCGGGACGGCAGCGAATTCGCGCGCACCATCATTCCGCACGTGAAGATCGAATACCAGCCGACGCGCGCGCTCTTCTTCCGCTTCATTGGTGAATATCAGGCGCAGCAGCGGGCGGCACTGGTGGATGAAGGCACCGGCCGTCCGCTGCTGATTGATGGCGTGGACCAGCCGGCCACGCTGACCAATACGTTCCGCATGGACTGGCTCGCGTCATACGAGCCGAGCCCCGGGACGGTGTTCTTCCTGGGCTATGGCTCGACCATGGCGGACGAAGGAACGCTCACGTTCCGGAACCTGCGGCGGCAGACGGACGGATTGTTCATGAAGGTGGCGTATCGGCTGCGTCGCTAGGCGGCTAGATGGTTGGACGGTTGGACGGCTAGTTCTTGCCTTCGGGTTCCATCCGTCGAGCCGGCTAGCCGTCCAACCGTCTAACCGTCTAACCGTCTAACCGTCTAACCATCTAACCGTCTAACCGTCTAACCGTCTAACCGTCTACCTTCCGTCCATGCCCTCCCACCGATCCGGAGTCAAGCGCCACCACGGCCTCGTGCGCCTCACGCACTGGCTGCACGCTGTCGTCCTCGCGGGGATGATCGCGAGCGGGCTGCAGATCTACCTTGCCTTTCCGCACATCGGGCAGAAGGGAAAGGTTTTTGGCGTGCCCAACCCGTTCGACATGCATGCCTTCCCGGAGTGGTCCCGGCTGGGCGGGTGGCTGGCGGGCGGGCTCAACTGGCACTTTGCGCTCGCTTGGCCGTTCGTGCTCTCCGGCGCCGCGTACCTGCTCTTCATCGTGCTGAGCGGCGAGTGGCGGGCGCTCCTGTTCCGGCCACGTGACACGCGGCCGGCGCTGGCCATGCAGCTCTACTACATGCGCCTCCGCAAGGAGCCACCGCCCCAGGGCAAGCACAACGCGCTACAGAAGCTGGCCTACACGTCCATCCTGCTGCTCGCCACGATTTCGGTGCTCTCGGGGTTTGCCATCTACAAGCCGGTCCAGCTCAGCTGGCTGGTCTCGCTGTTCGGCGGCTACGAGCTGACCCGTTACTGGCACTTCATTGCCGTGTGGCTGTTCATCGCGTTCACGATCGTGCACATTCTGGCCGTGTTCCTGTCCGATCCGGCGTCGCTGCGGGGAATTATTACGGGATGGTACAGGGGGAGGCATGTAGGATGAGCGACGCGAGACGCGGGATGCGCGCGGACGTCAACGGTCAATGGTCAACGGTCGACCGTAGACCGTTGACCGTCGACCATCATCTCGCCCGCCGAGACTTTCTCCGCCTCGCCGCCGTGGCGGGACCGGCGTCACTGCTCGCTGCGTGCGGCTGGGATGGTGGTCCGCTGATCCGCCCCAAGCTCCGCGCCATCTCCCGGATCAACGACTGGGTGGGCGAGCATGTCTTCCAGAGCAACAGCCGGCTCGCGCCGGTGTATGACGCGAGCGGACGCAGCGGGCGCATGCCGGCGTATCATGTGGGCCCGAGGCTGCCGGAGCTCGACCCCTCGACCACCTGGACGCTCGAGGTGGATGGGCTGGTGCGAAAGCCCGGCCACTTCACCATGGAAATGCTGCAGGCGATGCCTTGCCTCGCGTACACCGTGAAGCATCATTGCGTGGAAGGGTGGACTGCGGTGGCGTCGTGGGCAGGCGTGCCGTTCAGTGCGCTTGCGGCGCAGGTCGAGCCGCTTCCCGGCGCGCGCTACATCATGTTCAGCTCGTTCGAGTTCGACCGGCGGGGCGTGCGTTACACCAATGGCTGGGACATGAAGAGCGCCATGCATCCGCAGACCATGCTGGCCTATGCCTTCAACGACCGCCCGCTGATGCCGGACCACGGCGCGCCGCTCCGGCTCTATGCGCCCATCAAGCTGGGCTACAAGATGACCAAGTACCTCGCGAAGGTGACCTTCACGCGCGAGCGTCCCGGCGGCTACTGGGAAGACATGGGATATCCCTGGCTGGCGGGGCTCTGACAGGATGGGCAGGATGGGCAGGACGAAGCTCGCCCGGCATCACTTGCCCATCCAGCCCATCTCGCCCATCTCGCCCATCTGAAACCATATTCCATCATGATCTCCTCTCTCATCCTCGGCACCGGCATGGCCGTGCCCGACCGCGTTGTCACCAATGACGACCTCGCGCGGGTCATGGACACGAGCGACCAGTGGATCCGCGAGCGGACCGGCATCGCCGAGCGGCGATGGGTCACCGAAGGGCAGACCGGCGTCGAGCTGGGGCTGGCCGCGAGCCGCGCCGCGCTGGCGAGCGCCGGACTCGAGCCCGCTGATGTTGACGCGATCGTCTATGCCACCTGCTCACCCGATCACTTTGCGCCCGGCAACGGTGTGTTCCTGCAGCAAGCCCTCGGCGCCGGCAAGATCCCGGCGCTCGACGTGCGGGCCCAGTGCAGCGGGTTCATCTATGGGCTGTCGGTGGCGGATGCGTGGATCCGGAGCGGGATGTATCGCACGGTGCTGCTGGTGGGCCAGGAGATCCAGAGCACCGGGCTCGATGTCTCATCGGAGGGCCGCAACACCGCCGTGATCTTCGCGGATGGAGCCGGTGCCGTCGTACTCTCCGCCTCGGACAGTTCGTCCCGCGGGATTCTTGGCTTTGACCTCCATAGCGATGGCGCGAGTGCGCAAAAGCTCTGGGTGGATGCGCCGGGGTCGATGTATCACCCGCGGGTGAGCATGGAACAGCTGGAGCGGGGCCAGCAATTCCTGCAGATGGACGGTCGCGAGGTGTTTCGCAACGCGGTAGTGCGGATGCCCGAATCGGTGAGCGCGCTGCTCGACCGCCTCGATCTCTCGACCTCGGATATTTCGCTGCTCATTCCCCACCAGGCCAATCTCCGGATTTCCGAGGCGGTCCAGAAGTCGTTGGGGCTGAGGGACGACCAGGTGTACAACAACATCCAGCGTTATGGAAACACCACGGCGGCCACCATCCCGATTGCCCTTGACGAATGCCTGCGATCAGGGCGGATTTCGAGGGGAGACCTGGTGGTCTTCACCGCGTTTGGGTCAGGGTTCATGTGGGGGAGCGTGGCGGTGCGGTGGTAGGCGGTTAGGCGGTTAGACGGCTGGACGGTTAGACGGCTGGGAGCCTGAGAGTAAGAACTAGCCGTCCAGCCGTCTAGCCGTCCAACCGACTTCCTGAAACCTCCCCTCCCCCCGTTCCGTAGTGCAACACCGGTACCTGTAGAACCCGAAACTGGAAGGACCCCATGCTAGGCACATTCCTGACCGTCGGCACGATTCTCCTCGGCATCTTTGGCTTTGTGGTCAGCCGGAATTTCGTGCGCAACCGGCTTCGTTTCGTGGATGCCGTGCGGTCGCCGCTGGCGCCGCTGGCGGCCGGCATCCTCGCCTTCTTCATCGCCTGGCCCATCAGCATCCTGCCCTTCATCGGCGTCGGCACCGCCGTGGTCTTCGCGTTCGGGTGCGCCTTCGGCACGGCGAGCGGTGTCAAGGCGCTCCGCCGAGGCGAGTACAACGAGCGGCAGATCCGGGCGTAACGAACCCGCCGTCGAGATTATCTCGCCACAAAACGTAGGGGCGGCCCGCGGGCTGCCCCTACCTGTGTGCGGTTAGATTGTGGAATGCCAACCATCACATGCACGCGCTGCGGGCAGCAGCGGGACCAGATGGCCTTCCAACCCTTCCAGAACGACCTGGGCAAGCGGGCCTACAACGAAATCTGCACCGTCTGCTGGGGCGAATGGCTCAAGCAGCAGCAGGCGCTCATCAATCACTATGGGCTGAACCTGCGGGACGCAGAGGCGAAGAAGTTTCTGTTTGGGGAGATGGAGGGATTTCTGTGGGGCGGTTAGACGGTTAGGCGGTCAGAGGGCTGGGCAGCTGGATCTTACCCTCAAGTTCTAACCGTCCAACCGTCTAGCCGTCTAGCCGTCTAGCCGTCCAACCGTCTAGCCGTCTAGCCGTCCAACCGTCTACCACGTCCCACTCACCTTCATCACCAGATCAATCCCGTTATCGCCCGGCTTGAGATCCTCCGTCATGCCGATGCGCCATTCGTTGCCGCCGGAGGAGTGAATCATCCAGCCGAAGTCGCCAGTGAGCTCCCGACTGTCGAGTGATTTGAGCGTCGTGTTCTGATAATACGGCGTGTGGTAGAAGAAGTAGCCATAGATGGATTGCGCGCCCCAGAGATGGATCCGCACTCCGGTTGTTCCCATCGCGAAGACGCTCCGCTGGTAATCGCCGAGCACGCCATGCTTCGGCGTGAAGCCGGCGCCCGCGGAAATTTCCCAATAGAGCGGCTCTGCCAGGTCAATCCGCAATGTGTGCGTGGCGCTCACGCTCGGCACGCCTCGGCCGAACTGGCCGTCGCCGGTGGCCGTGGGCAGGGTGATGCTGAGCGTGGACTGCTGGAAATAATCGTGGCGAAAACCGATCGTGGCGCGCGCGTCGCCCAGCGCGAAGGGGGTGCGTTCGGGCGCGAGGTGCGTCCCATCCGGAAGTATCAGCTCGAAGCCGTAGGTATTCCTGGGGCGGGCAGTCCGTTCCGGCTGCACGAAGCCGATCTGCCGGTGATACCAGACAAAGAACCCATCAGCAAAGCCGGCGTAGCTGCCGACCGCCTCGCCCTCAAGTGAAAGCCAGAAGCGCGGCGTGAGATCCCGGGTCCAGCCGATGGTGGTACGCATCAGCTCGGCATCGAGCAGGTAGCTGGCGCTGCCGCGTTCATCGCGCTCGATTGCGTTGCCGTACTCGAAGGACGCCGACCAGCGGGTGCGTGAGAGATCGTACGGGAGGTAGGGCTGATACGCGAGCCCGCTCCGCGATGCCGACATGGGGTTGAGCGGGCGGCCCGATGGCGGGGACTGCGCAAGGGCCGGCGCCGCCCCCAGTGCGAGCACCAAGAAAAGGATGGAAGCGGAATTCACGCGCGGAAGATAACGGGTCGCGCCATGCTGTCATTGCGAGCACGCCCATGGGGCGTGCGAAGCAAACTCGCGGCCCGACCGCGATCTCACGGACGGAGCTCCGCCAGGAACTCCGGCGTCGGGCTGCAAGGTTGCTTCGCCTCCCGCAGGGAGGCTCGCAATGACAGCGCGCGCCACCCGTCCAGCCGCTTAGCCGCTCAGCGCAACTGTCCCACCACCACATGCCGCTTGTGGGACCGGAGCACCTCGAACCGGATCGTGTCATCGGGCGCATACGTGCGGAGGATCCGAATCAGGTTGGACGGACCATCGGGTCGGCGACCGTCAATGCTCAGCACCACGTCGCCGCCGCGCAGGTTGAGTGACGACTCGCGCGGAATGCTGATGACGAGGACGCCGTCATCGGTCCCGAAGTAGCGGCCCAGGTCGGGATTGAGCGGCGCCAGCTCGATATTCATGAGTGCGCTGCGCGGATTGGCCAGGCGGTAGGCGTAGACACTGCCTTCCCATTCGCCTGCGGCTGGCGCGGCCTCCGCGAGGCGCAGGGAGCGCATGGCGCCATTCATCGCCGGTTCGTTCACCACCATCGGCACCAGGTGCACCGTCCGCCGCACATCGCCTCGGCGATACTCGATGGCAACCGTGTCATCGGTGGTAAGCCGGCTCTGCAGCAGCCAGAGCTGTACCGCGGGCGACGTGAGCGGCTGGCCATTCACTCGCGTGACGTAGTCGCCGGTGCGCAGCCCCGCGCGGTCAGCCGGACTGCCGGGCGTGATGAGGGTAATGGGATAGCCCATCGCTTCATTGGACGGCAGGTCGGTGTTGACCGAGATGCCGACTACGGCGCGCTGGATGGCCGGCATGCCCCGCACCGTCCACGTGCCCCGCACCGTTTCGGCGCCGCGAGGCGGCGACTGCGCGGCGAGCGGGACAGCAATGGCAAGGGAGAGAGCAGCGAGCAGACGGGACCACATGATCAGAATCCTACGCTGCTGGCCCGGGTGACGTGGACATCCACCAGCGCATCCATGAGCCCGACACGCTGCCGCCAGAGATCGAGTCGCTCCTGGTCCTGCATGACCGCTTCAGGCGCCATTTCGGCGGCCTGCAGCCGCTGGTCAACCTGGGCAATCCGGTCTTCCAGCACCTGCGCCACGCCGGCCGTGCGGCCGTTGATCACCCGTCCGTTCGGGTTGTACGCGTCGAGCACCTGCTCGAGCGTCGCCGACTGGGCCTGTGCCTCCTGAATAGCGGCTTCGGTCACGCCGCCGTCGTTGGCGGGCGCCGGCAGGAGCCGAGGGCCGCCGAGTGCAATGGCGGCGATGGATGCCGCAGCCGCCAGGCACATCAGCCCAGCCCGCCGCAGGCGGTGGGCACGAAGCTCCTTCTGGTGTCGTGCGGCGACGGGCGCCCACATGTCACGGGCGGGACGCAGCAGCGGCAACGCCTTGAGTCGGGCGGTCCGCTGATGCAGCCGGTCGAGTTCCGCGCTGCAGGTGGGGCAGGAGGCGACGTGTTCGCGCAGGGCGAGCTGGCCCGGTTCGCTGGCAGGCTCGCGAAGCGCCAGCAACTGCTCCATGCTGAGGTGCGTCATGGTGCCGGCACCTCCTCGCCCAGCCAACGACGGAGCCGGGCATGCGCGCGCGCGAGCTGCGACTTGGAGAAGCTCGCAGTCCGACCCATCATCCCGGCGATTTCCTCGTGGGTATATCCCTCGACGTCGTGCAGCCAGACCACGGCGCGCGACGTCTCGCTGAGACTCTCCAGCGCGGTTTCCAGATCCATGCGCAACAACGTGTCGTCGCGCCGGGCCGGGGCGGCGTATTCATGCAATTCATCGGTGTCACGATACTTGTTGCGGCGGAGCTTCATCAGGGCCTTGCTCGATGCGATGGTGCGGACCCAGCCCCAGAGACTCCCGTCGCCGCGATAGCGGCCGATGCTGCGGCAGACCTCGAAGAAGGTTTCCTGCACCACATCTTCCGCATCTTCGGTGGTGCGGCAGATGCGTCGGGCGAGGTTGTAGACTGGAACCTCGAAGGCGCGACAGACGGTCTCGAGCGCCGCGGCGTCGCCTGCCTGGGCCTCGGCCAGGACGGCATCAGCGGCGGAGAAGGAATCCATGACGAGGGCTCGGGCCATAGTGTGAATATAGATGCGGGAGGGGGTGGGAGGGTCGCGGGTCGCGGGTCATGGGTCGACCGTCGACCGTCGACCGTTGACCGTTGACCGTCGACTACCCGCCCATCTGGCCCATCTCGCCCATCCTGCCCATCTTGCCTCCATGCCTACCCCCTCCGAACTCTCGATCTGGCACCACCACCTGGCCGATGAGGCCGATGCGGCCTACCTGTACCGCCAGCTCGCCGCCATCGAGCGGGACCCCAAGCGCTCCGAGCTGTTCGGGAAGCTCGCCTCTGTCGAGGACCGTCATGTGTCAATCTGGCGGAAACTTCTGGCAGAGAATGGTCATGAGGCGGCGATTCCGAAGCCATCGGCGGGGGCCAGGATCCGCGCTTGGCTCGCTCGGCGGCTGGGCGGCGGCTTCCTGCTCCCCCTCCTGCTGGCGGAGGAAGGGCGCGAGGTAAAGGGGTATCTCCAGCTCTATCAGGAGTCGCCCGAGGGGCCCTCGGGCCCAACTGCCCTGCTCCTGGCCAAGGAATCCAAGGAGCACGCAGAAACCCTGGCTGGCATGGCGGGCAGGGGCGCCGAGCCCTGGCACAAGACCGAGGCCGGCGGCTTCCTCCGGAATGTGGTGTACGGCTTCAATGACGGCCTCACCGCCAACTTCGGCCTGGTCGCCGGCATGCTCGGCGCGCAGGCGTCGCTGGGCTCCGCCGAGCATGCGGTGCTCGTGGCCGGCCTCGCCGGCATGGTGGCCGACGCGCTTTCGATGGGGAGCTCGGGCTACCTCGCGGCCAAGAGCGAGCGCGAGGTGTATGAGCATGAGATTGCCATGGAGCGGGAAGAGATCCGTCTCATGCCGGACCTTGAGCGGGAAGAACTGAGCCTCATCTATCAGGCCAAGGGAATCCCGGAAGCGCAGGCCGAAGCGCTGGCCACGCAGGTCATGACCGATCCCGCGCGTGCGCTGGAAGAGCAGGTCCGCGAGGAGCTCAAGATCGGCGAGGCCAACGCCACTCCCTTTCGCGAGGCGTGGGTCACCGGCGTGGCCACCGCGTTCGGCGCCTTCATTCCCGTGGCGCCATTCCTTTTCTGGACCGGCAAGGCGCCAATCTGGATCGCCTTCATCATTGCGATGCTCTCGCACTTCGGCGTGGGCGCCGCGCGGAGCCTGTTCACTGGCCGGAGCATCATCCGCAGCGGCATGGACATGTTCATCGTGGGGCTGGGTGTTGCAGTGGTGGGGTATTTCGTGGGGGAATGGCTGGTAGGGGTGCTTTGACAAGGCGGGCGGGACGGGCGGGAGGTCGCGGGTCGCGGGTCGAGGGTCGAGGGTAGCGGACTTGGGGCGCGGTGAATCACTCCGGGTAGGCCCCCACGGATTCCCACGTTCGCGGGAATGACGGCCTACGGAAACCTGCCCGACCTGCCCGTCCTGCCCGTCTTGCCCGTCCTGTTATCCTTCCCCCGCCATGACCACCGAACTCCAGCGCCAGGTCGCGCGCCGCCGCACCTTTGCCATCATCAGCCACCCGGACGCCGGGAAAACCACGCTCACCGAGAAGCTGCTGCTCTACGGCGGCGCCATCCACCTGGCCGGCGCCGTCAAGGCACGCCGAGCCGCGCGCCACGCCACCAGCGACTGGATGGCCTTGGAACAGGAGCGCGGCATCTCGGTCACATCCAGCGTGATGCAGTTCGAGTACGCCGGCTTCCAGGTGAACCTGCTCGACACTCCTGGCCACGCCGACTTCAGCGAGGACACCTTCCGTACGCTGGTTGCCGCCGACAGCGCGGTGATGCTGCTCGACAACCGGCGCGGCGTGGAAGAGCGTACCCGCCAGCTCTTCGAGGTCTGCCGGCTTCGCCGTACGCCCATCTTTACCTTCGTCAACAAGTGCGACCGCGTGGGCGCCCCGCCGCTCCAGCTCCTCTCCGACGTCGAAGCCGACCTCGGCATCAAGTGTTATCCGGTGACCTGGCCCATCTTCGATGGCGGGCAGTTCCTCGGCGTCTTTGAACGTGCAACCGGGATCGTGCGGCTGTTCGAGAAGGGCGCGGACCATGGCGCGGAACGCGCACTCGAGAACGCGGCGCCGCTCGATGATCCCATGATTGGCGCGCGGCTGGGCGACGCGGTGCTGGCAACGCTCAAGGAAGAGCTGGAACTGCTCGATCTCGCAGGTGATGCGTTTTCGGTGGATGCGGTGAAGGCCGGCACCATGACACCGGTGTTCTTTGGCAGCGCACTTACCAATTTTGGCGTGCGCCCCTTCCTGGACACCTTCCTGCCGCTCGCACCTGAGCCCTTGCCGCGCGAGACCAGCATCGGCGAAGTGACGCCGGAGGACCCCGCACTCAACGGCTTCATTTTCAAGATCCAGGCGAACATGGATCCCAAGCACCGGGACCGGATCGCCTTCGTGCGGATCGTGTCGGGGCATTTCGAGGCAGGGATGCAGGCGCTGCACGTGCGGAGCGGCAAGACCATCCGGCTGGCGTCGCCGCAGACCTTCCTGGCCCGGGAGCGCACCGCCGTGGAGGATGCCTGGCCCGGCGACGTGATCGGCCTGCATGACCGCGGCACCTTCCGCGTGGGCGACACGATCACCACGGGGCAGCCGCTGGAATTCGCCAACATCCCGCGCTTTTCACCCGAGCATTTCTCCCGTATCCGCCTCTCCGATCCGCTGCGCCGGAAGCAGCTCGACACCGGACTGCGCCAGCTTTCGGAAGAGGGCGCGGCGCAGGTGTTCTACGAGGAGAGCATGGCGGGGCCGAGCCCGATGGTTGGCGCCGTCGGGCAGCTGCAGTTTGACGTACTGCTGCACAGGCTGGAAAACGAATATGGCGTCCCGGCCAAGCTTGACCGGTTGCCCTTCACCGTGGCGCGCTGGGTGGAGGGGCCGAGGGAAGAGATCGAGCGGGTGGGCGACGGCTACGGCAAGAAGCTGGTGTTCGACAGCCGGGGCGCGCCGCTGATCCTGTTCGAGAATGATTACGTGTTACGCGGGACGATGGAGCGGGAGGGGAAGCTGGCGTTTCATGCGGTGGCGCCGTAGGAGACGGCTGGACGGCTGGACGGCTGGACGGATAGTTCTTACCTTCGGGCTCTAACCGTCTAACCGTCTAACCGTCTAACCGTCTAGACCACGATATTAATCAACCTATCCGCCACGTAAATCACCTTCCTCGGCGTGGCCTCACCCACGAACCGCTTGGTGGCCTCATCGGCCATGGCGGCGGCGAGGACGGCGTCCTGGTTGCTGCCTCGTGCCACCGTGACCCGCGAACGGGTCTTGCCGCTCACCTGCACTGCCACCTCGACATTGTCTTCCACGGCGAGCGCTGCATCCCATTCGGGCCAGCGCTCGTCGAACACGCTGGTGGTGTGGCCTAGCCGCTCCCAGCACTCTTCCGCGAAATGCGGCGCGAAGGGCGAGAGCATCACCACCATGTCCTCCACCACGCGGCGGTCACTGCATCCCGCCTCGCGCAGGGTGTTGAGCAGTTCCATGCAGGCGGCGATCGCCGTGTTGTAGCGAAGGCTCTCCAGTCCGTCATGCGCCCGCATGAGCGTCTGGTGCCACTTCACTTCCACCGGGCGCGGGATGTCGCGCAGCACCGTGTCCGCCGCCGCGTCGCCGACCAGCGCCCAGACCTTGTCGAGGAAGCGCCGAGGGCCACTGATGCCCTCATCGCGGAAGTCGCCGCCCTCCTGGAACGGGCCCAGGAACATCAGGTACGTCCGGAAGGTGTCGGCGCCCCATTTCGCGATGTACTCGTCGGGGATGACGACGTTGCCCCGCGACTTGGACATCTTGGCGCCGTCCTTCACGATCAGCCCGTGGGCGCGGAACCTGGCAAAGGGCTCATCAAAATCCACGTGCCCCAGCTCGTGCAAGACCATGGCGATGAATCGTGAGTAGAGCAGGTGGAGGACCGCGTGCTCATTCCCGCCGATATACGACGACACCGGGCACCAGCGGCGGGTGCGCTCCGCGTCAAACGGGCGATCATCGAACTCGGTGCTGGGATAGCGCAGGTAATACCACGCCGAGTCGAGGAAGGTGTCCGAGACGTCGGTCTCGCGCCGGGCCTTGCCGCCGCACTCGGGACAGCTGACGTAGTACCACGATTCATCCCGCGCGAGCGGCGACGTGCCGCTGTCGTCGGGGCGGAAGTCCTCGAGAAACGGAAGCTCGACCGGCAGGTCCCTTTCCGGCACCGGCACCACGCCGCACTTCTCGCAGTAGATGACCGGAATGGGCGGTCCCCAGTATCGCTGACGCGAGATGCACCAGTCATGCAGGCGATACTGGACGACGCCCTTCCCCGCCCCCGTTGCCTCCAGCCACGCGATGATCCTGTGCAGCCCTTCCGCCGCGGGCAGTCCGGTGAACTCCCCGCTTTCCTCCAGCATGCCATGCTCATTGATGACCGGCACGATCTGCAGCCTGAACTTCTCGGCGAACTCGCGGTCGCGCTCGTCGTGCGCCGGCACCGCCATGATGGCGCCGGTGCCGTACTCCATGAGCACGTAGTCGGCCAGCCAGACCGGAATGGTGCGACCGGTGGCCGGGTTCCGCGCGAATGCGCCGGTGAATACGCCGGTCTTCTCGCGGTCGCCGACCTTCCGTGAGACCAGGTCCTTCGAGGCCGCCTGCTTCCGGTAGGCGTCGACCGCGTCGCGCTGACCCGGCGTGGTGATGTCTGGCACCAGCGGATGCTCCGGTGCCAGCACCATGAACGTGGCGCCAAAGAGGGTGTCGGGCCGGGTGGTGAAGACCCGGATGCTCCGCTCCTGGTCCACCACGAACTGGATTTCCGCACCGTCGGAGCGCCCGAGCCAGTTGCGCTGTGCGGTGGTCGTGGTGTCGGACCAGTCCATCTGCGACTTGTCGTCGAGATTGGCCAGGAGCTTCCCGGCGTAGTCGCTGATGCGGAAGAACCACTGCTCCAGGGTGCGTTGCTCCACCAGCGCGCCACAACGCTCGCATCGCCCGGCGATCACCTGCTCGTTGGCAAGCACGGTCTTGTCGTTGGGGCACCAGTTGACGGCAGCCGCCTTCTTGTAGGCCTTCCCTGCCTTGAGCAGCTGGAGGAAGAGCCACTGGGTCCACTTGTAGTAGCGGGGATCGGTGGTGGAGAGCTCGTGCCGCCAGTCGAACATCCCACCGATTCGCTTCAGCTGCCGGCGGAAGTTTTCGATGTTCCTGGGGATCAGCGTACCCGGGTGGGTCCCCACCTTGAGCGCGAAGTTCTCGCTGTGGATGCCGAAGGCGTCATACCCGATGGGCTCGAAGACGTCGTACCCCTGCAGCCGCTTGAACCGGCCATGGACATCGGCGCCGGTAAAGGCGAACATGTTGCCAACATGCAGTCCCTCGGCCGACGGGTACGGGAACATCATGAGGTTGTAGAACGGCCGCTCGGCGCCATCGAGGTCGGGCTCGTTGGTGTGCTGTTCCGCCCAGCGCCGCTGCCACTTGGCTTCGACGGCGTCAGGCTGGTACGTATGGCTGTCGGAATCGGAAGGCTGGCTCATCGAGTGACTGCGGTCCGCGGAAAATGTCGTCCAGTGCTGCGCCCGCGGGTAATGTACCGGAGGCGGGGACCTCGTGCCATGCGGGGCGCTTGCCCCGCGCCGCCCCGGCCTCCTAGCTTCCGGACATTCCCCTCCCTTGACGTGGCGGACCGCGGAGACGCATGACCATCGAATCACGACGCCTCGTGCTCGCCGTGCACACCGCCGGCGGCCTGATCGTGCTGCTGCTGACCGTCGCCGTGGGCGTCATTCTCTGGCAGGCACTGGGCGCGGCCTCCCTGGGCGACATCGCACCATATAGCCTGGCATTCCTGGCCGTTGCCGTCGTGCTCGAGCTGATCGTGACCACCTGGGCCACCCGGACGGTGCTCAGGCCTCTCGTGGCAGCGGAGCAGATCGCGGCGCGCGTCGCACAGGGTGACCTCACCGCCGGCCAGCTGATCGAGGCCGACCCGGTTCTCCTCAATTCCGCCCTGGGCCGGAGCGTGGGTGACATGGTCTCGGCCCTTCGCGCCCTCACCAGCACCATCCACGCGACATCGGCCGACGCGGCCGCGATGGCCCAGCAGATCGCCGCGTCGACCCAGGAGATGACCGCCTCGACCGAGGAGGTGGCGAGCACCACGGGCGACCTCACCGAGCGGGCCAACCAGCAGGCGCTCATCGTGCGCGGCGCGGCGGACGACGCCATCCGGATCCTGGACATCTCGAGGGACCTCGCCACGGGCGCGGTCGAAGCGGCCCAGCGCAATGGCGCGCTGGCGCGAGCCGCCCGCTCGCATCGCCAGCGCCTGGAGGCCAGCACCGCCGAGCTGGTGCGCCTGGCGCAGGATGCGGAGCACGGCGCCGTGGAAGCGGAAGCGCTCGTCGCCGCCTCGGCGGAAATCGAGAAGTTCGTCACCCAGACCAAGGCCATCGCCAAGCAGACCCACATGCTGGCGCTCAACGCGTCGATCGAGGCAGCGCGCGCGGGTGAGGAAGGCAAGGGATTCAGTGTCGTGGCCGAAGAGGTCCGGAAGCTCGCGGCCCAGGCGGCCCAGGCAGCAAGCTCCACCAGCGATACGGTGCAGACGGTGCTCGAGCGGGTCGAGAGCGCGCGCGAGCGGCTGCTTCGGCTGGGAGAGGGCGGGCTCGCGGCACGGGAGACGGCGCACGCCGCCGCCGAGGGGCTCCTTACCGTCGCCACCGAGGCCGAGGAAAATGACCAGTGGACCCAGCGCATCTCCGCGTCGGCGGACACGGTGCGCGGGCTGGTGGAGGGGATCGCGGGACGGATGCGCGAGGTTTCAGCCGGAACCGAGGACTACGCCGCCGCGGCCCAGGAGATTGCGGCGGCGGCCGAAGAGTTGAATGCTTCCACGGAGGAGATTTCCTCGTCTGCCGGTCACCTGGCGGAAGCGGCGGAGAAGCTCACCAGTGCGGTGGGAGGATTCCGCCTCACCTGATCCCCGACGCGCCATCCCCGGCGCCAGGAGCCTCCCATGCGTCGCGGCCGATTCGTCATCGCAGCGATCATTGCGGTGATATCGCTCATCACGTACTTCGCAAGTTCCAGCGACAATCCCATTACCGGCGAGACCCAGCACGTGGGCAATATCACCCACGAGCAGGAAGTGGCGCTTGGGCTCCAGGCAGCGCCCGAGATGGCCGCGCAATTCGGCGGCATCAGCAGCGATGCCCAGGCGACGCAGGCGGTGAATGACGTCTGCGCCAGGCTGGTGAGCCGGAGCGATGCCCAGCAGGCCGCGGAATACTATCGCTTCGAGTGCCACCTGCTGGCCGATCCCAACACGATCAACGCCTTTGCCCTTCCGGGTGGACAGGTGTTCATCACTGAAGGACTGATGTCCAAGCTCACGAGCGAGGGCCAGCTGGCAGGCGTGCTGGGGCACGAGATTGGTCATGTGGTGGCGCGGCACAGCGCCCAGCAGATGGCGAAGGCGCAGCTGACGCAGGGACTGACCGGTGCGGCGGTCCTGGCCACCTACGACCCGAACGACCCTTCCACCCAGCGCACCGCGGCGATGGCGGCGATGATCGGCCAGCTGGTCAGCATGAAGTTCAGCCGAAGCGATGAAATCGAGGCGGACCAGCTGGGCGTGAAGCTCGAGGCCGAGGCCGGCTATGATCCTCGTGCCATGGTGGACGTGATGAAGGTGCTCGAGGCCGAGGCAGGCGACAGCCGCCAGCCGGAGTTCTTCAGCACCCATCCCAATCCCGAGAACCGCATCCCGCGAATCGAGGAAGCGATCAAGGCCCAGTTTCCGAACGGTGTTCCCTCGGGACTGACGCCGTAGCAGCATTGTCCGCCTGGGCGAGCGAATCGAGTTCCGGTCGCATCCGGGTCGCGTCGCTCAGGAAGTTCTCGAGCGTGACGGTATGCGCGATGCTGGCGCCGACCGGGCGGAGTTCGTCCGAGTAATGGAGACCGGCGTCGAAATCGGAGCGGTCGCTCAGCTCGCCGACAGTCACGAGCGCGATGAGCCCCAGGGTGACGGCACCGGCGGTGAGGAGCCGCCGGGTCCGTGACAGGGTGGACACCAGACTCAGGTGGGCGCTGAGCGCGGCGATGAACACCGCGCAGGTTCCCGCCGACTCGAGAACTGAACGACCGGGCAAGTCAGGCCAGAAGAATTCGAGGTACCCGGTGGCCGCTACCCAGAGCGTGCCCGCCGCGGTCGCGAGTGAAGCAATGGCGAGATGGGTAAGAAAGCCCGCCCGGCCACCCTGTGCCCGCCCCACGATCGCCCAGATTCCGGCCCACACGCACAGCAGCGCCAGCACCAGCATCGCGGCGCTCACCGCCGCGATGGCGCGCTCACCGTCGAAGAGCCGGAACGAGGCCATCAGCATCGACAGCAGCATCGAGCCGCCGATTGCGATCCATGCCGCGCCCGGCGTCCGGACCAGGCGGGCGAGCCGGCTCTCATGCGCCAGCGGGACGGCCCGCGCCACGGAATGGCCTGCATCCAGCACGCGAAGCACCGTCTCCCCCAACCGCACGCTCCCGCCCGATGCCAGACGGAGGCGGGGCGAGAGCGCACCACGCATGCCATCGCGGATCCCATTGACGCTGCCGAGATCCTCGATTGCCACCACGCCATCATCATCGAGGTAGAG
Source organism: Gemmatimonadales bacterium (assembly GCA_035708725.1). Classification (GTDB taxonomy): domain Bacteria; phylum Gemmatimonadota; class Gemmatimonadetes; order Gemmatimonadales; family GWC2-71-9; genus CAMLHP01. Next base: position 106,399 of record DASTFH010000003.1, read on the forward strand.
CACGGCGTGATGCGCGTCCACGTGGCGATCGTCCAGGATGACGTCGTTATCGTAGGCCCGCCCGATACGCACGGGGAACTGCTCCACGCGCTGGCGCGCGAGCAGGCGCAGCCTCCGGTCCCGGACTTCGACGATGATCACTCGGTCCATGTGATGCTCTCGAGAAAGCGCCGGGTGACTCGTTCGGCGTTTTCGAAGCTGACGCCGGCCAGCGTCAGCGTGGTCACGAGCCCTTCCGAGCCCCGCGCGAGCGCGGCAGCTCGCACCACCACATCATAGAGGCCCTCCATCCGCCGAAAGCGGCGTGCGCAAAAAGCCGCCCGGAGGGTCCCGGCCTTCCGCGCGATGTTGCGGGTGACGCAGCGGTAACTGGTCACGTTCTCCTTGTCGCCCCAGAGCGGTGCATCACCGCCGGCAAATTCCCGCGCGTACAGCGCGTAGAACCGGAACCGCCCAAGCTCGGTGGAGCTCAGCACTTCGTGTGACAGCTCGATGGTGCCGGCGGCCTGGTCCTCGGAGAGATACACGTAGTCATCGGTGGAGCACTGGTGCGACACCGTCTCGTAGGGCTGATCGGGACTGCGGTCGGCATCGGCCCAGCACTTGAAGAACGATGCCGGCTCGGTGGGCAGGGTGAAGCGGCCAATCCGCACCGTGGGAATGGGCTTCCGGAAAACGAGGTCGAGATACTCATCCTGATAGGCCAGGATCTGCCGGCCTGCCTCGGCGAGGAAATCATCCACCGGCGCAAATCCCGGTTTCCTGCTGCGCTCGAACAGCGCCAGCGCCTCGCTGGCCGGCACCAGGAAGCTCACCTGGTTCCCTTCGGTCGAGACGTTGATGCCGGCCACGTCGCCCGAGGCGGAGAGTGTGGGTCCGCCGCTCATCCCCGGATTGAGCGAGCCGGTGAAATGGATCTTGGGATAGAGCGTATGCCGCAAGAGGCCGTTGTAGGTCCCTTCCACGATGCTGAGGCCGAGATCCTTGGGATGGCCAAGGGAGAAGAGCCGGTCGCCCTGTTCCAGGGCAATATCGCGAAGGGTGAACCAGGCCGCGGGCGGCGCACTGCTGCGCACGAGCGCGAGGTCGTGCACCACGTCGATGGCGAGGAGGGTGACGCCCAGTGTGTCGCCGGCGGCGGTGATGATCCGCGCGTCGTAACGATCGGGATCGTGAACCACCTGCGACATGACGTGATAGTTGGTGATCACATCACCATCCGGCGACACATAGAAGCCGGAGCCCAGCGAAGCCTTGGCAGCGGAGCCGTTTTCCGAGATCTCGATCTTGACGACGCGGTTGCCGAACTGGCGGAAGACCGAAGCCGACCCGGGTGAGAGCTCCTGTGCGCTGAGGGACGGAGCTCCGCAAAGTACGAGCGCCAGGAGTGCGGACGCGAGACGCGGGACACGGGAAGTTATGGAAGTCATCGGCTGTCTGTCTTCGGTCGACGGTCAACGGTCGACGGTCGATGGTCAACGGTCAACGGTCAACGGTCAACATGTCACCCTGAGCGAGCAACGCGAGCGAAGGGGCGAAGCTCAGGTGAGTTCCGGCCCCTTCGCTTCGCTCAGGGTGACATGACATCCCGATTGTCGACCGTTGACCATCGACCGTCGACTTTCTCCAAGGGGAGCTGCCCTAGTCTAACGCCGACCCGCCACCGCCGCGAGGGCCGCTATCTTTTCGTGATGGGACAGGCTTCCGCCCGGCTTCGCGTGCTGCGTGCCGGCTTCCGCACACTCGCCCCGATGGCGCCGACCCTGGCCGCGGAATACGCCGAGCGGCTTTTCTGCCGCCCGCCGTCGCGCGAGGCGCGGGATGCCGAAGCGCACTTCCTCGCCACGGGGCGACGGAGCGAGATCCGTACCGACACCAACCGGCTCGCGGCGTGGCAGTGGGGATCGGAAGGTCCACTGGCCATCCTGCTGCATGGCTGGGGAAGCCGGGCCGCGCGCTGGCATCCGCTCATCCCTCGCCTGGTCGCAGACGGATTCCAGGTGCTGGCGTACGATCAGCCGGCGCACGGCGACTCCAGCGGCCAGCTCGCATCGCTGCCGCAGTTCGTGCGCGCGCTCGAGGCGGTGGTTGCGCGGCTCGGACGCGCCCCGGCCTTGCTCGTGGGTCACTCCCTTGGCGGGTCGGCGGCGGTGATCGCCATGCACCGCGGCATGGCCGCGGACCGCGTTGTCCTGCTCAGCGCGCCGTCGGAGCAGCGGGAATACGCCGAGCGGTTTGCGAGGACAGTGGGCCTTCCCGACGAGGCGCGCGACATCATGACCGAGAACCTGTCACGACGCCTGGGGTTCACCTGGAGCGATCTCGACCTGCCGGCGCTGGTCTCGACCAGCTCGGTGCCGGCGCTGGTGATCCACGACCGGCAGGATACCGACGTGAGCTTCACTCACGCGGAGCGGATCGTCGCGGCATGGCCGGGCGCCGAGCTGCTGGCCACCTCGGGGCTCGGGCACAGCGGCGCGCTCGACGATCCGGGCGTGATCGAGCGGATCCGGTCCTTCGCGGCGGCAGCGCGATGATCCTGATGGATCGCGTCAACCTGCTCGCACCGGGCTGGTCGCACGTGGTATCGTCGACCCATGACATTTCGGAACTTGAACGCTTCCGGATCGAGATTGGTGCGCCGCCCGCGGCACTGCAGGTCTCCAATCCACGCTGGCCGCACCTCGACCTGAAACTTGAGCCGCGTGAGCGTGCGCTCGCACATCCCGCTGTCACGGTCTTCGAGACCACTCGCGCGCTGATCCGCTACATGCATCGCCGGCATGAAGAGGAAACACGATAATGCTCGAACTGATCCTCAATGCCGACCTCCATGCACCGAAACATCTGGGAACGCGGCACCTGCTCGTGGCAGGCGATCGCATTGCCTGGATCGGTACCGAGGTCCCGGAAATCAGGGGCGTGCCGGTGAACCGCACTGATGCGGATGGGCGTCGCGTCATCCCAGGCCTGGTGGACGGCCACGTGCACGTGACCGGCGGCGGCGGGGAAGCGGGCCCCGAATCCCGCGTCCCGAGTCCCACGCTCAGCCAGTACACCACCGCCGGCATCACGACCGTCATCGGCCTGCTCGGCACCGATGACAGCATCCGCTCCCCTGACGACCTTCTGGCAACCACCCTGGCGCTTCGCCGCCTGGGCCTTTCGGCCTGGTGCCTCACCGGCGGCTATCACCTGCCGCCTCGTACCGTGACCGGCAGCGTGCGTTCCGACCTGGCACTGCTGGAGCCGATGCTTGGCGTGGGCGAAGTCGCCATCAGTGATCACCGGTCGAGCCAGCCGACCCTCGATGTGCTGCTCGCCACAGCGGCCGAAGTCCATGTGGGTGGACTCCTGGGCGGGAAGGCGGGCATACTGCATCTTCATGTCGGGGACGGACCGCGGGGGCTGTCCCTCATTCGCGAGGCCATCGCCGGCAGTGAGCTGCCGGCCAGGGTCTTCAATCCGACGCACGTGAACCGGAGACGGGCATTGCTGGACGAAGCGACGGAACTGGCACGCGGCGGTGCAGTGGTGGACGTCACGGCATTTCCCGTGGCGGACGACGAAGATGCATGGCCGGCCAGTGTGGCGCTGAGCCGCTATCTCGAGAGCGGAGCGCCGGCGGAACGGATCACGGTGAGCAGCGATGCGGGCGGGTCGCTGCCGGTCTTTGACGCGGCAGGGCGGGTGGCGGCGATGGACGCGGGCCGCCCGCGGGCACTGCTCGATGCGCTCAAGGACACCTTGGAGGCGGGATTGCCGCTTGATCGTGCGCTGCCGGCCTTCACCCGGAACCCGGCCGCGCACTGGGGGCTCGCGGGAAAGGGGCGGCTCGATGCCGGCGCTGATGCCGACCTCGTGATGCTGGACGATGACGGCGAAGCAGCCCATGTGATGGCCCGGGGCCGCTGGCATGTGCGGGACGGCAAGGTGATCGTGAAGGCCCCGCTGGAGCATGGAGCGTGACGGGGATCAAGCCGGGGGCCGGCGCCGGCTACGTGGTGCCGGTGGGCGGAGCGGAAGACAAGGTGGGCGCCAGCATGATTCTCCGGCGCTTCACATCGATTGCAGGCGGTGACCATGCCGTGATCGCGATCCTTCCCACGGCATCCGAGGTGGTGGACACGGGAGAACGCTATGCCCGGCTGTTCCAGAATTTCGGGGCGCGGAAGACGACGGTCATCCCGATCACGTCGCGTACCGACGCCAACGACGAGACGGTGGTGCGGGCGCTGGATGATTGCACCGGCATTTTCATCACTGGCGGCAACCAGCTCCGGCTCGGCACCATGGTGGGCGGCACCGAACTGGCCCGCACCATCCGGGCGCGCAACAGCGCCGGGGCGCATGTGGCTGGCACTTCTGCGGGAGCGGCGTTCCTGTGCGAGCACATGATCGCGTTTGGGGAAGAAGGTGCCTCACCGCTGGCGGGCAGCGTTACCCTCGCGCCCGGGCTGGGGCTCTCCAACACGGTCATCATCGACCAGCACTTCCGCCAGCGGGACCGGCTGGGCCGCCTGCTGACGGCGCTGGCCTACAACCCTTTTGCGCTGGGGCTCGGGCTGGATGAAAATACGGCCGCGTTCATCGGCCCCGATCACGTGTTCGAGGTGGTCGGCGGCGGGTCCATTACCGTGGTGGACCCGTCGGGCCTGGAGTTCAGCTCCATGGCGCGGGTGCGGCGCAATGATCCCGTGTGTCTCATCGGGCTTCGCCTGCACATACTTGATCACGGATCCAAGTTCAACCTGACGACGCGGAAGGCGACACCTCCACCGGAGATCGCCGAGCGTCCGTGAAGTGATATATGTGGGGTCGCCATGCGCATCATGGATCGTGCCGTCTACGTCGGCCCGAGTCTGTACGCTCATTTCCCCGTCATCCGGCTCGACGTTGACCTGGACGCGCTGGAAGACTGGCCCACCGCGCGCCTGGGGAATTCGTTCATAGATCCACTGCTCGAGGTACTGCCCGGGCTCGCCGACCACGGCTGTTCCCATGGCACGGCAGGCGGGTTCGTGCGGCGGTTGCGCGAGGGCGAAGGCACGTGGATGGGCCATGTGCTGGAGCACGTCGCCATCGAGCTGCAGTGTGTGGCGGGGCACCAGACAAGCTTCGGCAAGACCCGCTCGCTCGGTCCGCGTGGCCACTACTGGCTGGTGTACCAGTACGCGCAGCGCGAAGTGGGACTCGAGGCCGGTGAGCTCGGCCTGACGTTGCTCCATAGCCTGCTGCCGCCGGACCTCCAGCCACCGGGCAGCGTCCCTCCCGAGTTCGACTTTGCCACGGAGCGCGACGAGTTCATCCGCTTCACCCAGCGTCACGCGCTGGGGCCCAGCACTGCTGCGCTGGTGCACGCCGCGACCGTGCGTGGCATTCCGTGGCTCCGCTCCAGCACCAACAGTCTGATCCAGTTGGGGCACGGCCGCTACCAGCGGCGGGTGCAGGCCACCGTCACCAGCCAGACATCGCACGTCGCGGTGGAGCTTGCCTCCGACAAGGAGGAGACCAACCGCGTGCTTGGCGCCCTCGGCCTTCCCGTCCCGGTGCAGGAGCTGGTGCAATCCGCCGACGACGCCGTGTCGGCGGCCGAGCGGATCGGGTATCCGGTGGTGGTGAAGCCGTACAACGCCAACCATGGCCGGGGCATCTCGATCCACCTCACCAGCGACGCGCAGGTGCGCGACGGGTTCCAGGTGGCCGTCGAGCACAGCAACAGCGTGATCGTCGAGGCGTTCGTGCAGGGCCTGGACCACCGGATGCTGGTCGTCAACGGCAAGCTGGAAGCGGTGTCGCTCCGGCGGCCCGGCAACGTGACGGGCGACGGCCGCCACACCATCGCCCAGCTGATCGAGCGGGTGAACGACGATCCGCGGCGCGGGATCGGGCATGAGAAGGTGCTCACCCGGCTGGAGCTCGACCGGCAGGCGGAGTCGCTGCTGGCGCGGATGGGCTACACCGCTGACACCGTGCCCGCCGAGGGCGAAGTAGTCTACCTCCGCTCCACCGGCAATCTCTCCACCGGTGGTACGGCCACCGACATGACCGACGTGACGCACCCCGACAACGCCGAGATGGCGGTGCGGGCGGTGCAGGCCATCGGGCTCGACGTGGGCGGCGTGGACTTCATCACCCAGGATATCGCGCGCTCCTACAAGGAGGTGGGTGGCGCCATCGTGGAGGTGAACGCGGCACCCGGATTCCGGATGCACATGGCGCCGAGCGAGGGCAAGCCGCGCGATGTCGCAGGTCCCGTCATCGACATGCTCTTCCCGCCCGGCGCGCCCAGCAGCATCCCCATCGCCGCGGTCACGGGCACCAACGGCAAGACCACCACGGCGCGCATGCTGGCCCACATCCTCAAGCTCGCGGGCCAGTGCGTCGGACTCACGACCACCGACGGCGTGTATATCGACGGCCAGCGTACCGTCGCCGGTGACATGACCGGCCCGGTGGCGGCGCGCATGGTGCTCGCCGATCCGTTCGTGGACGTGGCCGTGCTGGAAGTGGCGCGGGGCGGGCTGCTGCGGGCGGGGCTGGGGGTGCGCCAGGTGGATGTGGGCGCCGTGCTCAACGTGCGGGAAGATCACATCGGCATGCACGGCGTCAACTCGCTGCGCGACCTCGCCAAGGTCAAGCGCATCGTGGTGGAAGTGGCGCGCGATACCGCCATCCTCAACGCCGACGACCCGCTCTGCCTCAAGATGGCGGACCATACGCCGGCTCGGCATCTCTGTTACATAACGATGAATCCGGGTCACGAGCTGGTGCGGGAGCATATCCAGGCGGGCGGCCGCGGCTGCGTGCTCGAGGCCGGCATGACCGGCCAGATGATCACGCTCTACGATCATGGCGCCCACATTCCCCTGCTCGCCGCGCACCTGATCCCGGCCACGCTCGATGGGCGGGCCACGCACAACGTGCAGAACGCGATGTTCGCCGCGGCAATGGCCTTCAGCATGGGACTCAAGCTCGAGAACATCCGGCATGGACTGCAGACCTTCGACACCACCTTCTTCCAGGCACCGGGGCGCGGCAACGTCTTCAGCGAGCATCCGTTCAAGGTGATCCTCGACTACGGGCACAATGCCGCGGCCGTCGAGGCCATGGTGCAATTCGTCGAGCGGCTGGGCACCGCGGGTCGGCGGATCGTCGTCTTCACGGCGCCCGGCGACCGGCGCGACGAGGACATGCTGGCGATGGCCGGGAACATTGCCGGCTTCTTTGACCAATACATCTGCCGCGAGGACGACAACCGCCGGGGCCGGGCTCCAGGCGAGGTGCCCGCGCTGCTGCGCGAGGCACTCATCAGCGCCGGCGTTCCCGCGGACGACATCAGCATCGTGGCGGATGAGCAGGCGGCGGTGACCGCGGCGCTCAGCGAGGCACACGCGGGCGACCTGCTGCTCATCTTCGGTGACAACGTGGCGCGCTGCTGGGAACAGATCGTCACCTTCCAGCCGGTGCACGCAGAGCGACGGGCGGTGCGGCGGCCGTCAAATGGCCAGGGGGCCACCGTCCCGCCTGACGAACGAGCCACGCCGCGCGCCTATGTGCGCGACGTCCGCGGCGTGCGGCTGGCGCGCGATCTCGAGCTTGGTGACTGACGCATGCCCGAAGCCCGGCGCCTCGTCGGTCCCCACCTGCTCGATGACCGGACGGGGGCGGCGCTCGACGTGCCGCTCACGGCCGAGGCCGGTGCACTCATTCCGCTGTGGGAAGCGGAGGTGCGTCGGCTGCTCGCGGCCATCGGCTGGGAGCGGGAGCACACTCGCACGCATCAGTTCAGCGGCGGCGCCTGCCTCTTCGTGAGCGCGCCGGTGGATGTGCTCTACGCCGCGACTGACCTTGCGGAAATGGCCTTCGAAGCCGCGGAGGCACGCCTCCGTGGCGAGGCGCCGGACCCGGGCGCCGAAGCACGGCTGGTGACGCTGATCCGCGAGGAGCGGCGGCCGCATGTGCGCATGCTGGCGCGCGCGGCGGAAGAGCACGGCGTGACGTGCCTGCATGACGCCGGCGGCGTGTCGGTCGGGACCGGGCGGGGCGCGGTGTTCTTTCCCCACGATGCCATCCCCGAGCCGGGTGACGTGGACTGGAGCATGGTCTTCGACGTGCCGCTGGTGCTGGTCACCGGCTCCAACGGCAAGACCACGTCCGTCCGGCTCATTGCCGCCATGGCGGAGGCGGCGGGGCTGCTCACCGGCAGCGCCACGACCGATGGCGTCGTCATTGGCGGCGCGATGATTTCCGCCGATGACTTCAGCGGCCCGATGGGCGCGCGCCAGGTGCTGCGCCACGCGGCGGTCGAGTGCGCGGTGCTGGAGACGGCGCGCGGCGGGATACTCAGGCGCGGGCTCGCGGTGCGGCATGCGGATGCGGCGCTGGTTACCAACATCGCCGAGGATCATTTCGGCGACTGGGGCGTCAACTCGCTCGAGGACCTGGCCGACGTCAAGCTGGTGATCGCACGGGTGGTGCGCGAGGAGGGTGCTGTCTGCCTCAACGCCGACGACGCCGAATTGGCCCGGCGCGCACCGCGGCTCGGCTCGCGTGCATCATGGTTTTCGCTCGACCCCGCGGAGCGGCTGCTCCACGCGGGACGTGGCGCCGCCTGGCTCGACGACCACACCTTGATGCTGCGCCAGGGCGACCGGCGCGACGCGGTCATGGACGCGCGCAACATCCCGCTCACGCTGCGTGGTGCCGCGCGCTACAACGTGGCCAACACCCTCGGTGCCGTGCTCACCGCCTCCGCACTCCGGAAGTCCGACGGCACGCCGCTCATTTCCCTCAGTGCCATGCGGGCGGCACTTGAAGGATTCGAATCGTCACTGGAACGGAACCCCGGCCGGGGCAACCTGATCGATGTCGGCGGCGTGCACGTGCTGGTGGACTATGCCCACAATCCGCACGGCATGGCGGCGCTCACGCAGATGATCTCGGCGTTGCCGGCCAGGCGCCGGCTTGTCGTGCTGGGCCAGGCGGGGGACCGCACCGATGACGCGCTGCGCGCGCTGGCACAGTCGGCCTGGGCGCTCGAGCCCGACCGGATCATCCTCAAGGAAATGGGGAAGTACCGCCGGGGCCGGGCGGAAGGCGAGGTGTGTCACGTGCTGGAAGCGGAACTGCAGGCGCTCGGTGCGCCCATGTCGATGCTCGAACGTGTAGAGACGGAGGCAGAAGCGACCCGCACGGCGCTGGCGTGGGCTCAGGAGGGTGACCTGCTGATCCTGCTGGTACACGAGGAACGGGAGGCGGTGGTGAGGGTGCTTCAGGAGGCGGGAAGACGGGAAGTCGGGAAGACGGGATGAAGGGCGGGAAGACGGGGGATGAGGCACGCTGTCATTGCGAGCCGCGAAGCGGCGAAGCAATCGGGTCGCATGGATCGCGATGCCACCCACCCGGTTGCTTCGTCGGAGCCTACGGCCCCTCCTCGCAATGACGCGCCAACTAACCGTCTAACCGTCTCCCCCCACCATCTTCTCAAACCTCGGATTCCCCCTGAGCGGCGCAAACATCGGATCGTACTTCATCCGGCCGGGCGTGATCCGGCTCGGCTGCTTGCGGAGCTCCTCCAAGGCGTCCATGGCGTCGTCCAGGCGGCCGACGGCCAGGTAGATCCGCACCATCTGGATCTTGTCATAGTCCTGCGACGCTGATGCCTCGGTGCGATACATGCTGAGGGCCCGTCGTCCCGTCGCCACGGCGGAATCCATGAGCCCTGCGTGCGCGAGCGCCACGCCGTACAGCACCAGCAGCGACGGGTCGTTCGGGGACTGGCGAACCTGCTCCAGGCCAGGGGCGAGTGAGGAGTCGGCATAGGCTTTTGCCAACGCCTTGTTGCCCTGATCCCAGTAGTACGTTGCCAGCGATTGGCCCCACCAGGCCCGGTCCCCGTCGAACGCCGAGGGACGGAGGCGTCCCACCAGCGCCCTCGTGGCAGTGTCCAGTACCCAGGTCATCTCTTCGAAACCGGCAAAGTAGGCAGCAACGAGCGGTGGCGACGTTGTGGCGGTGGCCCTGGCAGCCACGGCCTGTGCCGAGGCAAGATCGCCTTCGGCCACTTTGGACTGCGCCAGCTGCGAGTAATTGGAAATGTTGCCCGGCTGCAGAGCGATGGCCGCGTTGGCTACCTCCTCTGCCTCCTGCGACTGCCCGGTGAAGAGGTAGTTCCGGGACAGGGTGAACAGGATATCGCCATTTCTCGGATCGAGGGCCCGGGCCCGCTCCAGCCTCTCGATAGCGCGCCCATAGTTCCCGTTCCCGACATCGGACTGTGCAGCGGCGGAAAGGATGTCCGGGTCATTGGGCGCCAGCTGGATGGCTCGCTCGGTCGCCTCGGCGGCCTTGGCAGGGTCGCTGCCAATGTTGAGGTAATAGGCTGCGGAGGCAGAACTGGCCGCGGCGTTGTCGGGGTCCAGCCTGAGGGCGCGCTCCATGGCCTCCCTGGCCCGCCGTGCCACCGCTGCATCGCGGTTTCCAACCCTGTAAAGATCCGATGCTCTGCTTGCCAGCCCGGCCCACGCTTCTACAAATCCGGAATCGAGGGCCACCGCCTGTTCGTAGAAATCCACCGCCTGGCGCAGTTCCGCCGGGCCCGAGCTGGGCAAGGCCCGCGCTTTGAGGTACGCATCCCACGCCGCGGGGTTGTTGGTCGGACGCTTGCCCAGGTCTTCCGATTCCTTGGCGCCGAGCTTGGCGCCGAGAGCGCCCGCGACGCGCGTGGCCACCTGGCCCTGCACCGCGATGACATCGGTGAGGTCGGCATCAAAGGTCTGCTGCCAGGTGGTGGCGCCGGTGGAACCATTCTCGAGCTCCGCCACGACCTGCAGTCGATTGGATGCTCCATCCGCGCCAGGCACCCATCGCACCCGGCCCACCAGCAGGTACTGCGCGCCCAGTTCGCCGGCGATTACTGTTGGCGACTTGGTGGAACCGCGGTATTGCGATGAGCTGCTCGAAGCGATGACCACAAAGCCATTCACCTGGGACAGCTTGCCGCGCACTTCGTCCGTCATGCCGTCGACGATGTAGTTGTTGGCGCTGTCGCCCTGGTTCTGGAATGGGAGAACTGCGACGCGAGTGGCGTCGCTAGACACGACTGCGGCTTTCGGGCGGCGCAGGAAGAAGACGGCAGCGACCGCCAAGGCGACGACCACGACTGCCGGCATGATCCAGCGGCGGGCGGACGAGGCGGACGGGACGGACCGGGCGGACGGGTCGGACAGGCGAACCGCGCCGGTTTCCACCGTGGCCAGGGAATCGGCAAGATCGGTGGCCGTGGCATAGCGATCGGCGGCGCTGCGGGAGAGTGACTTGCTGATTACATCCTCGAGCCCCACCGGCAGCCCCTCGCGCGTCGCCGCCAGGGGCCGGGGCCGCTCCGTGAGACTCCGCGCCACCACCGCCTGCGGGCTCCGCCCCGTGAAGGGCGGCTCGCCCGTCAGCATCTCGTAAATCACCGCGCCCAGGGCATAGATATCGGTCCGGGCATCCACCGTCTTGTCCCCGGTCGACTGCTCCGGGCTCATGTACTGCGGGGTGCCAATGGCCAGGCCCGTCTTGGTGATGGCCTCGCCGTCGGCGTCGAGGGCCCGGGCGATGCCGAAGTCGGCCACCAGGGCGTGGCCCTCGTGCAGCAGGATGTTGGCCGGCTTGATGTCGCGGTGGATGATCCCGTGCCGGTGGGCATAGGCCAGCGCCTCGGCCACCTCGCGCCCGATCCGCAGCGCCACCGGCACCGGGAGCTCACCCTCCCGATTCAGGCGCGCCGCCAGCGATTCCCCGTCCACGAACGGCATCACGTAGTAGAGAATGCCCTGGGCCTCGCCCGAGTCATACATGGGCAGGATGTTCGGGTGATTGAGCTGGGCCGCGATCTCCACTTCCCGAAGGAACCGGTCCGTCCCCAAGGTCGCCGCCAGCTCGGGCCGCATGACCTTCACCGCCACCTGGCGCTTGTGCTTCAAGTCCTCGGCCAGGTAGACCGTGGCCATCCCGCCTTCACCGATCACCCGCTCGATCCGGTAGCGCTCCGACAGCACCCGGGTGACCTTGGCCACCTCGAACTCGCCGGTGGGCATGGTCCTAGGCGGCACCCCCGGTTCGGTGGGCGTCGCCTGGCCACAGCGCATGCAGAACTGCGCCTCATCGGGCAGACCGGTATGACAGGCCGGACACGTGCGGGCCGTGGGCATGGAGCACCGACAATTGGAGGAGAAGCTGGAATATGGGGATAAGACGGCTGGACGGCTAGACGGTTAGACGGTTAGACGGCTGGACGGCTGGGGGAGAGCGCTAGCCGTCCATCCGTCTAACCGTCCAGCCGTCTTCTCTCATTCACCAGCACCTCAAACCGCTCCGCAAGCTCCCGCTGGCGGCGGCGGAGCTCGCGCACTCGGCCGGGATGGCGACGGAGGACGAGATAGCGCTTGACATCACGCCATGCGGCCCGCCAGCGCTCCCGGATCCAGAGTCCCGCAACGCCGAGCGCCGGCGCCGCGATGAGTGTGATGACGGCCCAGAGGGCTCCGCCCAGTGCACCGGCCGCGATGATCAGCACCGTGAGCCATGCCGCGTACACCACGATCCCGCCGTAGAGCTTGTACGTGGAGCGGATGTCCCGCTCACCGTGGATCCCTTCCGCAACGATGCCGGTAAGCCGATACGGCACCCACCAGAGCAGGAAACCCGCGGCAGCCACGGCAAAGACGGGCAGCAGCAGGAGCGGCAGCCGGCGCACGCTCCAGGTTACCGCTGTATCCACCCGCAGGTCGGACTCGAGATCGGCCGGCGCCAGGTCGAGCCGGGCGAGCGAGCGTGCATGATGGCGCACGGCACGCGCGAGTGGCGCCCAGCGGCTGGCCGGATTCTGGCGAATGTGGCTCAGCAATTCCGACGCGATGCGCAATCGTTCCAGCCGCTCATGCGGCTCGTCCGACCCGCCATGCTCGGCATGCCACACGGCCTCGGCGCACTCGACGAGCGGCGCGTCTTCCCAGCGCTCCACGTTGAGCGTGACTTTCCGCAGCGCATTATCCATGCGCTGCGTGAGTTCGCGAACAGCGTCACCATCGGCCGCACCGCGCGTGGCGAGGTCCGTCCATTCCACGGGTGCGCCCACCAGCGCGAGCGCTTCGGAGCGGAAGGTTTCCTTCTCGCGCAGGTTGAGCCCGATCGGCACGATGGGGACGGCCGAGCCGAGCTTCCCCGCCGCAAGCAGGGCAATGCGGGCTGCGCCGGTCTTGAGCGGCGCCAGGGACGGCTCGCTATGGCTCTTCCCTTCGGGAAAGACGGCAATGGCGCTGCCGCCAGCCAGGGCATCGCCTGCCGCGGCGAGGACGTCGGCGTTCCTGGCCAGCCGCGCCGGATCATCCTGCGGCCGGTGCACCGGCACGGCACCCACCGAGCGCAGCAGCCAGGCGATTCGATAGTCCTCGAACAGTGGCGCCTTGGCGAGGAAGCGCACTGGCCGCCGGGCGGCGGCCAGCACGAGGATGGGATCAACCAGCGAATTGGGGTGATTGGCGATGAGGAGCACCGGCCCTGTCGCCGGCACTCCACCATCGCAGGTGAGACGATAGAAGACCGTTCCCGCGATCCGAGCGAGACGGGCAGCCGTACTCATCCACGCATCAGCTCGTTCAGGCGCTCACGGAGCGGCTCGATCACACTGTCCTTGGCCGGCTCCTTGATCCGCGCGAGCGC
>DASTFH010000004.1:0-18508 GCA_035708725.1 Gemmatimonadales bacterium
TGCACGATCTGCTTGAACCAGAGCTCGTAGGTCTGGTGAATGATGATGAACAGCATCTCGTCATGCTGCGGCGGGTCCGACTTGAGCTGCTGCAGTGCGATGAGGTCACGGACGCGGAGGTAGCCGCCGTAGGTGAGCTTCGTGTCGGGAAGACCAAACGACATGGGTAGTCCTGTCAGAGATGGAGCTGGTCGGTCACGAGCCGGGCCCAGCGTGCGTACGCCCGCGCCGAGGGGTGGAGTCCGTCCTCCACCACGTCCTGCGGATGCTGGCGCGAATCGCCGGTGACATCAACCCAGTGGGCGCCGCGCCGGCGCGTTTCCGCTTCTGCCGCCCGGTTGAACGCGTCAATGTTCTCACCTATCGCGGCGCGGTCACGTCCCTCGGCGAACGGCGTGACACCCCAGTCCGGAATGGACAATACCACGACGCGATGCGGATTGCCGTCAGCAAACCCGATGGCCAGCTCCAGCAGCTCGATGAACTCGCGCCGGTACTCCTCGATCGGCAGCCCGCGATACTGGTTGTTGACGCCAATGCACAGGGACACGAGGTCGTAGGGGCCCTGCGGCTGCGCCGCGCGAATGGCGACCAGCAGTTCGCCCGTGGTCCAGCCGGTGGTGGCTATTCGGTCGACGGTCGACGGTCGACGGTCGACTGGTTTGCGTTGACCGTTGACCGTTGACCGTCGACCCTCCTCGATCTGATCTGCGAACGAGGCCCGTTCCCCAGCCCCCTCACCGACGGTATAACTATCCCCCAATGCCAGGTACCGCATCAGGGCAGTACCGGCCCCGGGTTGGCGCTACCCTCGGAAAAACGCGCGAGGCGCAGCGGGAGCACATCCATCGCTGGCGTCTCGCCCTCGGTCATCAGCTCCGCCAGCAGCTGGCCCAGTGCCGGCGCATGCATGGCGCCGTGGCCCGACGAGCCGTTCGCCATGAAGAAGTTCTCGCACTCGGCCGTCGCGCCGAGCACCGGATGATGATCCGGAGAAATCTCGTAGAGCCCTCCCCACGATCCCTCCACGTCGAGCGATGCGCCTGCCAGCGCGGGGAGGCGCTTGCGTGCAAGCGCGGCGGTTTCCTCGATCCACGCCGGCTCGACCGCCGCGTCCCAGGGACGGCCCCGGATGCCCGGTGTGGGCCGCATGACGAGCAGCCTGTCGTCATCCTGGCGGCAGAAGAATCCGTCGCTGGCGAACGAGGTGGGCGGAAGATTGGGCGGCAGCGCCTGGCCCGCCGCAATACGCAGCACCTGGCGGCGGAGCGGCAGCACCGGCAGCGCCACGCCGGCACGATCGGCGAGCGGCGCGGCCCAGGCTCCGGTGGCATTGACCACGGCGCCCACCCGCATGGTGCCAAGCGAGGTGACGGCCGCCGTGATGCGCCGGGTGCTGTTGCGCTTGAATCCCTGCACGTCGGTGCCCCAGAGCATGCGCACACCCTGCCGCTCGGCCGCGGCCAGGTATCCGGCGAGCACCTGCATTGGGAGGAATACTCCATCCGAGGGGGCGAACGCACCGCCCGTGATGCCCGCTGGTGACAGCGCCGGATTGAGCCGCCCCACCTCGTCGGCGCCCAGCTCGCGCACGTCGATGACGCCTTCGGAACGCTGGGTGCGGAGCTGGACACGAAGCCGTTCCATCTCGTCGGGACTCTGCGCGACCCGGAGGTGCCCTGTGGCGGCGTAGCCGGCTTCAGTGCCGGTGTCCTCGCGGAATCGGGCAAGCTTCTCGCGCGAGAGAAGCGAGAGCCGCACCAGGAGCGGCGCACTGAAGCCGGCATGGAAAACACCGGCAGTTCGGGCGCTGCTGCCGCCGCCCGGTCCGCTCGCGCGGTCGGCGATGACCACATCGCGCCAGCCAAGCCGGGCGAGGTGCCAGGCCACGCTCGCGCCAACAATCCCGCCGCCGACGATGAGGGCTGAGGCCGACTTCATCAGGACGGGCAGGACGGGCAGGACGGGCAGGTTGGAGCGCCAATCTCCCCAGGCCCGTGTACGGGCGGCCTGCGGCCGCCCCATCGCCGCGCGATCTCTCCAGCTGATCGCGGCGGCCTCAGGCCGCCCCATCGCCACGCGATCTCTCCAGCTGACCGCGGCGGCCTCAGGCCGCCCCTATACCCTGAACACATGATCCGGATTCCGGAAACTCTTGAACTCGAGTGCATTCCCACTCGGATCCCGCAGGAACATCGTCATCTGCTCACCGGGCTGGCCCGCGAAGCGCAGTTTCGGCTCGATCACCCACTCCAGGCCAGCTGCGCGCAACCGATCGGCCATGGCCCGAAATGTGTCCCACGGGAGGACTGCGCCGAAATGGGGCATTGGCACCGCGATCCCATCCACGAAGCCGGTGCTCGCCGTTGTCATCGGCACACCGGTGGTGTGGCAGGAGATCTGGTTGCCGAAGAAATCGAAGTCCACCCAGGTGTCAGTGCTTCGCCCCTCGGTGCAACCGAGCAGGTCGCCGTAGAAACGACGAGTGGAGTCGAGGTCCTTGACGATAAAAGCGAAATGGAATGGGTCGTGGGTCATGGGTCATGGGTCACGAGTTGAGCGCTGAGCGCTGAGCGCTGAGCGCTTGGCGCATGCCGCCTTCATGTTTCTCCTCATCCCGCTCAAGCCCGGCCGACTGAACGGTGTGTCGGCAAAGTGCAGCTCGAATTCCTCTTCGGTCATCTGGTCAACAGAAGCCAGCATCCGATTCACCTGCCCATCTCGCCCATCCTGCCCATCTCGCCCCGCAAATTTTTCATTCCATGGACAAACGTCGTTACAGATATCGCAGCCGAAGACCCAGCCGTCCATCTTCGCGGCAAGCTCGTCGGGAATCGGGCCCTTCTGCTCGATCGTGAGATACGAGATGCAGCGCGTGGCATCGACCACTCGCGGTTCCAGGATGGCGTCGGTAGGGCAGGCGTCGATGCAGCGGGTGCAACTGCCGCAGTGGTCGGTCTCGAACGGTGGATCGAGCGCGAGCTCGAGGTCGGTCAGGATCTCGCCGATGAAAAAGAACGACCCGACCCCGGGCCGGATGAGCATCGCGTTCTTGCCGATCCACCCAAGCCCCGCGCGCCGGGCCAGCTCGCGCTCGGGCATCGGGCCCGTGTCCACGTAGCAGCGGGTGTGGCGGGCGCCGGCTTCGCGGAGGCGGCTCGCCAGCGCTTCCAGCCGGGAGCCGATGGTGTCGTGGTAGTCCTTGCCGCGTGCGTACTTGGCGACTTTGGGCGACTCCACGTTCTGGTCTGCGTCATCGTAGTAGTAGTTAGCAAGAATAACAATGACTGATCGTGCCTCCGGATCGGCGAGTGCAGGGTTCTTGCGCTTCCTCGCTTGCCGGTGGATGTAGCGCATGGTGCCGCCGTAGCCCGCGGCAAGCCAGCGATCGAGCGCGTCGGCATGGGCGTTCGGGCCCAGGTCGGTGATGCCGCACGCCAGGAATCCTGCCTCGCGGGCCCATTCCTTCACCGTTCCGGCGCTGATCATTCGCACTGGATCTCGGAAGAGAGGGGGCGGTTGATGAGCCGAGCTCCCTTGCCGTACGTGAAGTAGGAAATGGCCCACTCGGTCAGGACGATCACCCGGTTGCGGAATCCGATCAGGTAGGCGATGTGGACAAAGATCCACGTTAGCCAGGCAAAGAATCCCGAGAACTTGAGCTTGTGCAGGTCGGCCACGGCCCGGCCTCGGCCGATGACGGCGAGCTGTCCCTTGTCGAAGTAATCAAACGGACGGCGGGTCTCAACCAGCGCATTGTCCGCCGTTTCCCGGCGGATCAGGCGCGCGGCGTAGTGGCCCATCTGGATGGCAACGGGGGACACGGCCGGGAGCGATCCTTCGTAGCCGGGCTGGTGCTTGAACGATGCGGCGTCGCCCAGGACGAAGACTTCCGGGTGACCCGGAATCGTGAGATCCGGTTCCACGATGACCCTGCCTTGCCGGTCGAGTGGTGCCCCCAGTGACTTGAGCACCGGGCTGGCCTTGTTGCCGGCAGCCCAGATAACGCAGTGAGAGGGAATGAATCCATCGCCAATGACGACACCGTCGGGACGCACATCGGTCACCAACGTGCCAGTGCGTACAATAACCCCCAGCCGCTCGAGCGTCTTCTGGGCTGCGTGGCTCAGCTTGGCCGGGTAGGGTGGCAGGATCCGGTCGCCGCCCTCCAGCAAGATGACGCGTGCCTCCCGTGGATTGATGTTCCGGTAGTCACGCTTCAGGGTCTTTTCCTTGATCTCGGCGATCGCTCCCGCCACCTCGACGCCGGTAGGGCCGCCGCCCACAATGACGAAGTTGAGCAGCTCCGAGCGCCTGGCCGGATCCCGTTCCTGCTCGGCGAGCTCAAACGCCATGAGGATTCGGCGCCGCACCTCGAGCGCGTCGGTGATCGCCTTGAGGCCAGGTGCCAAGGGCTCCCACTCGTCATGGCCGAAATACGAGTGCCGCGCGCCGAGGGCCACGAGCAGGTAGTCGTAGTGTACACTACGACCATCGAGCAAGATGACATTCCGCGCTTCTACATCCACCAGCTCGACCTCCCCCATGAGCACGTCGGTGTTGCGATGGTTCCTGAGGACCGAGCGGACGGGGTAGGCGATGTCACCGGGACTGAGCGCAGCGGTCGCGACCTGATACAGCATGGGCTGGAACAGGTGGTGATTGGTGCGATCGATGACGGTGACATGTGCCAGCGCGCCCTTCAGGTCTCGTGCGGCGTAGAGCCCCGCAAATCCGCCGCCCAGGATCACGACTTCCCTCACCGCAACAACTCCCGTCGCCAGCGGGCAAATCGCATCACGTCATCGATCGGCGGCACGGCGGACTCGTCGGCATATGCGGTATACATCCGCCAGCGCAGATAGGTCCGGTCGGGCAGCGGAAGGAACGGAGCCTTCCGCCACCAGTCTCGTCGGCGGAACGCCCAGGCGGCACTCAGCAAGTCACGCGCGAGTCGAGGATTGACCAGTCCCCGGCCCGCCAACCGGAGGGCAAGCCGGCTCCAGGAACCGGGATAGGTGGGCCAGGCAGGGTCGCGTGCGGACATGGGAGAAATATATGGACGAGGGACAAGAGATGAGGGACGAGCGCACGGCGATCAGTGGTCCGCAGGGGCGACGTGTCGGATCAGCATGGTCAGCATGCGGCTCAGCTGGCCGATCCGTTCCTGGAGCAGATTCGCTCTCGGCTCATCGAGAAGGTCCAGGTCCCTCGCCGCGAGCGCCTGGAACTCGAGCTCGTGCGCCGATCCGCGGGCAAGCCGCAGAAAGCGGGCGAATTCGCCATCGGTGCTCCGGCCCGCACCCTCCGCGATGTTGGCACCAACCGAGGTAGCCGCGCGCCGCATCTGGCTCACCAAGCCGAAGCGTTCCGGTGCCGGGAAGGTGGCGGTCGTCCGGGAAATCTCAATGACAAGTTCGAGTGCGAGCTGACTCACCCGAAGCTGCTTGAAGTCTGTCATGTTAGTGCCCACACCACCAATCTCGGATGTCCGGGAGTCCTCGCGTGACCGGGAAAGCGCAGTACGGGTCAGATTCGTCCGGACTCCGAGGTTCCGCCCACTGCGCCCTCGTCCCTCGTCCCTCGTCTCTCGTCCCTCGTCCCTCGTCCCCTATATTCCCCGCATGCCAGCTCCAGACGCCATTCCCGCGCACCGGGACGAGTACCCGATCTTCCGGCATTCGATCTACCTCAACAGCTGCTCGCTGGGTGCGCTGAGTGTTCGTGCCCGTGCCAAGGTGAACGAGTATCTCGATCTGTGGGAGAATCGGGGTGCGGCGGCGTGGTATGACGTCTGGTGGGCGGCGCTGGCGGAGCTGCGCACGAAATACGGCCGGGTGGTGGGTGCCGGTGAGGGCGAGATCGCGCTGCACCCGAATATTTCCTCCGCGCTCACGGTCGTCGCGGAGTCGCTGGATTATTCCCGCCGCCACAAGGTCATCGTCACCAGTCTCGATTTTCCCACTATCAGCTATCAGTGGCTCGCCAAGCAGGACCTGGGCGTGGAAGTACAGATCCTCGAGAGTCCCGACGGCATCTCGGTGCCGCTGGACCTGTACGAAAAGGCGATTGACGACCGCACGGCAATCGTGGCCACCAGCCACGTCTTTTTTGCCAGTGGCGCGATCCAGGATGCGCGTGCGATCGCCGAGCTGGCACACCGGAAGGGTGCGCTCTGCCTGATTGACGGATACCAGGCGGCTGGCCAGATCCCGGTGGACGTGAAGTCGCTGGGCGTGGACTTCTACTGTGCTGGCGGGCTCAAGTGGCTAATGGGTGGAGCCGGAGTGGCGTTTCTTTACAGTGCACCCGCGCTCACCGGCGACCTTTACCCGCACGCGACCGGGTGGTTTGCCCATCGCGAGCAGTTCCGCTTCGACGTAACTTCGCTGGAGTTTCACGACGACGCCCGCCGACTGGAAATGGGTACGCCACCGCTGCTTCCGGTCTACGCGCAGCTGGGCGGATTGGAGATCTGGGAGGAACTTGGTGCGGACCGGATCCGTGAGCGCACCGCCATGCTCACCGAAGACTGCATCGAGCAGCTTCGTGCGGCGGGCTTTCGCCCCAAGGTGGCAAGGTCGCCCGCGGACCGTGCTGCCATTATCATGATTCCCGCCACCGACCCGCATGCCGACGTGGCGCGGCTCGCCCAGGCACATGTCGTGGTTGATGCCCGTCCGGGGCATGTCCGCGTCTCGCCCTACTTCTATAACGTGCCCGATGATTACCGGGCCATGATCGCGCACCTGACCCGTGGCTGATTCCGACAACACCCGTCGTCCCTATCCGCCCGGCGCCGAGCCCAAGCGGCCTACTGAAGACGAGATGCTGCTGGAGGGCCCGCAGCCCAAGCTGCGGCCCGACGCCCTGCTCAAGACCGACCCGTGGCGCGTGTTCCGCATCATGGGAGAGTTTGTCGAGGGCTTCGATGCCCTGGGCGACGTGATTGACGGCGTGAGCATCTTCGGCTCGGCGCGCACGCCGCCGACCGATCCAGCCTACCAGGCCGCGGTCGAGACGGCACGCCTGCTGGCGCAGGAGGGGATCCCGATCATCACCGGCGGCGGGCCCGGCATCATGGAAGCGGCCAACCGCGGAGCGGTGGAGGGCGGAGGGCTCTCGATCGGCTGCAACATCGAGCTCCCGTTCGAGCAGGGCACCAATCCCTACGTCCGGCGCGGCGTCAACTTCCGCTTCTTCTTCGTGCGGAAAACCATGTTCGTGAAATATTCCACGGCGTTCATCGTCTTTCCCGGCGGCTTCGGGACGATGGATGAATTGACCGAGGCGCTCACGCTGATCCAGACGGGCAAGATCAAGCACTTTCCCGTGATCCTGTTCGGCAAGAAGTACTGGGGCGGGCTGCTCGACTGGTTCCGCAACTCGGCGCTGGCCGAGGGCAAGGTCGGCGAGGCCGACATGACGCTGCTCTCGGTCACGGACAGCCCGCGCGAGGCCGCCGACATCGTCCTCAAGGCGCGGGCCGACAAGCCGGACGCGGAGATCATGGGGAAGGCACCGAGTGGTGACAAGAAGATGGTGGAATCGTAGGATGCAAGACGAGAGACGAGGGGCGAGTGACGAGAGAGGATTGGCAGGAGCGCGTTCGCTTCTCGTCTCTCGTCCCGCGTCCTAACCGAGGATCACCATGCCCAATCAACCCAGCACCCACCTCCGCGGCCAGCGCATCAACCCCACCGCGATCACCGGCAAGGAGACCGCGGCGGACCTCATAGACAACGCCTTCCTGGCCTACAACGCCGGGCGGCTGCGCGAGGGATGCCAGCTCTTCGTCAAGCGGATGCTGGAGCCCGAAGTGACCGTCGGCATGACCCTCACCGGCGCCATGACGCCGGCGGGCCTCGGCATGAGCTGTCTCATTCCGCTCATGGAGATGGGTTTCGTGGACTGGATCATCTCCACCGGCGCCAATCTCTATCACGACGCGCATTTCGGGCTCGACCTCGCGATGCACCGCGGCACGCCCCACATCAATGACGTGGAACTGCGGGAACAGGGTGTGGTGCGGATCTACGACATCTTCTTCGACTACAACGTGCTGCTCTCCACGGACGCGTTCATTCGCGAGGTGTCGGCGCGCGAGGAATTCCAGCGCTCCATGAGCACCGCCGAGTATCACTACCTGCTGGGCGGGTACGTGCGCGAGCGGGAGCAGGCGCTGGGGCTCACGCGACGCTCGGTGCTGAGCGCGGCCCATGAGCTCGGGGTGCCGCTCTATACCAGTTCACCTGGCGACAGCAGCATCGGCATGAATGTGGCGGAACAGGCGCTGGCCGGCAGCAAGCTGCGCTTCGACGTCAGCGCCGACGTCAACGAGACGGCGGCGATCGTGCTGGAGGCGAAGCGCACCGGCGGCCGGAGCGGTGTGCTGATCGCCGGTGGCGGGAGCCCCAAGAATTTCATGCTGCAGACCGAGCCGCAGATACAGGAAGTGCTCGGCATTGATGAGCGGGGGCATGACTACTTCCTCCAGCTCACCGACGCGCGGCCCGACACCGGGGGCCTCTCGGGCGCCACGCCGGCCGAGGCCGTGAGCTGGGGGAAGATCGATCCTGACCTGCTGCCCGGCACCGTTGTGTGCTACATGGACAACACCGTTGCATTGCCCCTGCTCACGTCCTACGCCTGCGCCCGTCACGCTCCCCGCCCGCTCAAGCGGCTCTACGACAAGCGCGAGGCAATGATGCAGCGGCTGGTGGGCGAATACCGGAAGGCGCTGGAATTCCGGGACGAGAGGGCGGAGCAGTCGCATGTCGCAAGTCGCAAGTCGTAGGTCGTGAGCCGTACGATGTGCGACCTGTGACGTGCGACCTGTGACCCGGGACTTGCGACCTGCGGCTTGCGACCGCGGCGTCAGCCGTGCGTACGCCTGGTATGCACTATTCCTGCTCTCCTTCATCAATCTCCTCAATTACCTCGACCGAAACGTCATCTTCGCGCTCTTCGAGCCGATCAAGGGTGCGCTGAACATTTCCGACGCCCAGCTCGGCTGGCTGGGCTCGGCGTACGTGCTCGTGTTCTCGGTGGCGGCGGTGCCGTTTGGCGTGATGAGCGACCTCCGGAGCCGGCGCGCGGTGATCGCGTTCGGCGTGGCGCTCTGGAGCCTGTTCACCATGCTGAGCGGGATGGTGGAGAACTATCACCAGCTCTTCATCTGCCGGGCCGCGGTCGGGATCGGTGAAGCGGCCTTTGGCGCCGCGGCCGCGTCGCTGGTGGCCGATTACTTCACTGACCGGAAGCGTGCCGTGGCCCTGGGCATCCTGAGCGCTGGGCTGGTGATCGGTGGCGGGCTCGGGATCTGGCTGGGCGGGAAGCTGGCCCAGGCCTATGGCTGGCGCACCGCATTCATGGTGGTGGGCGCCCCCGGGTTTGTCTGCGCCATGCTCGCGCTCCGGCTCAAGGACCCGACGCGGGCGCTGCTGCCGATCCGGGTGCGGCCCTACCTGCGCGAACTCAAGGACCGGGGCTATTCACTGGCCAGGCAGTTTGCGCCCACACTGTGGGGGCTGCTGCTCGCCTCCATCGTCGCGCTGCTGCTCGACCTCCGCTTCGGCGCCGACAGCAGCTGGGACATCGCCGCCTTTTCGATGATCGCGGGCGCGGGGTTCGCCCTCAACATCTGGCAGTGGGTGCGGCAGATCCGGTCGCAACGGATCGACGACACGCCCTTCGGTGGCGAGATGACGAGTGCATTCGAGGAGATGCTGGGCGCACTTCACCGGGTGCTCGCGACACCGACGCTGATGTACGTGTTTGCGGGTGGCGCGCTGATCAGCTTCGGGATGAACGGGCTGGTCGGCTGGGCGCCGACGTTCGTCACGCGCGAGCTGGGCATGAGTCCAGCCGATGTCTCGGACCTGCTCGGCTGGCCGCTCCTGGTCTTCGGCGTGCTCGGCACGCTCGCCGGCGGAGTGATGGCCGACTGGCTCCGGCGCTGGACCCAGGCAGGCCGCATTCTCACGATCGCATTCGGCATGCTGGTCGGGGGCGCACTCGCGCTGGTCCTGCTCCTGCTGCGCGACATGACACTGTTCAAGATCGTCTTCGCCGCCAGCATCTTCTTCCTCACGTTCTACAACGGCCCCATCGTGGCAGCCATCTTCGATGTGGTGCCGGCGCGGATCGGCGCCACGGTGGCCGGCGCCTACCTCCTCTTCACCCACCTCGCGGGCGATGCCATCGCGTTTCCCCTCGTGGGCGGCCTCAGCGACCGGTTCGGCATTGACAAGGCCGTGCTGCTGCTGCCCGCGGTTGCGATGGTCGGTGGAGTGGTGACCCTGCTGGGGGCGCGCACGGTGGCGAGGGACATGGGGAGGCAGGGCGGTTAGTCGGCTCGGTGGCTTGCAGGCACGACGGCCTTCCTCGCCATGACGACCGACGATCGACCACCAGCAACCCATGACGAACGGTCCAACTGTCCAACGGTCCGAGTGTCCACCTATCTTCTCTCCATGCCCTCCCATCTCGTCAACGCTTCTCCAGCGATGAGGGCCCTCTTGGCGCTGTCGCGCGCCAAGCCCGATTCCTCCGTCTTCAATGACCTCGGTGCCGCCGGCACAATGGAGCTCCTCCAGCTTGCCTCCCATCACGGCCAGCTTGGCGCCGTGCTGCTGGCAGGCGAAGCCGCTGGCCGACTTGGCTCCGACCAGGCCCGCACGCTGCTCTTTCTTCGCCGCCAGGCCGCGCTCTGGGATCTCGAACGTGATGCCGTCATGCGCCGCCTTGGCGAGGCGGGCGCTGCCGCCGAGCTGCTCAAGGGGGCGGCGCTCCGGCTCACCGCGTATCGCGACCCGGTCGAGCGACCATTCGGCGACATCGACGTACTGGTTTCGAGTGACCAGCTCCTCCCGGCGGTCGACGCCCTGGAGCCGCTCGGTTACACCGGCCAGCCCGAAGACCTGAAACAGCTCTACCGCCAGCATCACCATCACCTGATTCTCTCGAAGGCCCCTGGCTTCAAGGTGGAAATGCACTGGGGGCTGCTGCCGGTGCGCTATCCACTCAGGCTCGACCCAGCGGCCTTTCTTCAGGGCGCCGTCGAGGTACGCAGCCCGACGGGTCTCGGCGTGCGCGTGCCGAGGCCGGAGCACATGCTGCTGCATGTCGCGGTGCAGAGTGTGGAGGACAGCTTTGCCAGGCTTCGGCGGCTGGTCGACATCGACCGGATCATCACCACGTCGCCCGGCTTCGACTGGGACTGGCTTGCGCGCGAGATCCGGCGACTCCGGCTGGAGTCGGTCACGGCGCTGTCGCTCAGGCTCACCGAGTTGCTGCTGGGCACGGCGATCCCACCCGGCTACATCGCGGACCTCCGCGCGCCGCTGCTCTCCAGGTTGCACTTGCCGCTGCTCGATCCGCTGGGGCAGCTGCTGAATGGCGCCAAAGCGCCGCGAGCGGCTGTCCAGCGGCTGCTGCTGGTGTGGAGCATCGCGAGCGGCCGGGACCGGTTGCGCTTTCTGCGTGAGCTGCTGACCGGCAGTGCCGACTGGTTCTGGAGAGCTGTGGAGGAGGGTCCGGACGTGGCCCCGAAGCGCATTCATCACGCCATCGCGTTCGGCAAACTCGGTCTCTTTCAGCTCTCTCGGTACCCGGCCGCCTTCGGGCGGCGCCGGCCCCGGGCGTTCTGGGGTTCGAAGCATGGCATGGAGGTTGACACTTCGGCTCCCTGAATCGCGCTTTACCACGTGAATGTGCCCGCCAGCGACGCAACTCGAGTGCGGCTGTGGTGCCACTGCCACAGCCCGCCCGGCGCTTGTTGCGGCTCCGGCACGGCTATCGCTCTCACTCAAGGGAAAGACACATGCGCACGCTGAAGCCGAACCTGTCCGCCGTCGCTGCCAAGGTGATTGATGGCGAAGCGATCATCATGAACCTCACCAACGGCGCGTACTACTCCATGGCTGGTGTCGGTGGCTTCATCTGGGACGCCATTGAACGGGAGCAGTCCGACGCCGCGATCCTCGAAGGGATCATGGCGCGCTACGACGTGGCGGCGCCACAGGCGCGTGCCGACCTTGACGGCCTGATCGCAGCCCTGCTCGCCGATGAGCTGATCGTGATGGAGGGGAACGGTGCCGCGACCGAAGGCACTCCGCCCGCGACCGGCACCGAGTCGTATGAGGCCCCCGAGCTGCACAAGCACACCGAGATGGCGGACCTGCTGGCGCTCGACCCACCAATGCCGGCACTCACTGACGTACCCGCGAGCAACTGACATGGGAGCACCCGCCGTCAGCGCTGGCGCGCCGACACTGGACGTCGCTGCCGACTTCGACTCGATGCTCGCGGCCGCGGAGCGCGCGGCGACGTTGCATCCCGGCAAGGTGCGTGTGTCGCACTATCTGATTGCCGACCGGCTGGTCACCGTTCGGCTCATCGGGGATGCCCTGGGGAGCAGGCTCACCCGTGCCATTTCTCACCTTCGTGTCACCGACCTGGATCGCGAGCCGGATCTCCGGATTGACATGTGGGATGGGTGCGAAACGGGGGTGACTGCGCCGGGGTGCGCGCCAAGGGGCGAAGAAGGATCGGCAGGGCGCACCGATGTGTCACCCGGCGGGCGCTTCGTGCTTTTCGAGCAGGCACGCACGCGCTCGGTGCTTGATCGTGTCGAGAAGCGGATTGCCGGATGGGTCGTGGCCGCCAGCCAGTTGAGCCAGTACGAGCTGGGCCGCCCCTGGCACTCCGAACTCCTGCTCTGGCAGCATGACTGCGGCCTGCAGCCGCTCCATGCCGGCTTCATCGAACGCGATGGCATCGGGGTGCTGCTGGCGGGCCCGGGTGGCTCGGGGAAATCCACGACGTCGCTCTCCTGCATGCAGGAAGGGTGGAGCTATCTCGCCGACGATTACGTGAGTGTCGAGCGGCAGGACAAGCGTGTCATCGGCTACGGTGCATACAACTCGGCGCACCTCGATCCCACCCACCTGCGGCGATTCCCCCGGCTGGTGCCGGGTGCGATCCACGGCAGGCTGGCGCGCGAGGACAAGTCGCTGGTGCTGGCGTCGGATCTTCGCAACGTGCGGCTCGCCGGAAAGGCCGAGCTGCGGCTCATCGCCTTCCCGCGGGTGGTGGACCGGCCGGAGTCGCGCTGGTACCCCGCCAGCAAGGCGGAGGCACTGCTCCGCATCGCCCCAAGCTCGCTGCTCCTCCTTCCTTACGTGCAGCTCGGTCACTCGGCGTTCAAGACCATGTCGGAGGTGGTGATGGAGCTGCCCACCTGCTGGCTCGACGTGGGCCGGGACCTGGCGCAGTTGCCGGCGGCGGTCGCTGACATGGTGGCGGAGGTGGTGAAGCCATGAGCGCCCCGCTGGTGTCATGCATCATCCCCGTCTACAACGGCGAGCGCTTTCTGGCGGAGGCGATCACGAGCATTCTCGCGCAGACGCATCGTCCGCTCGAGGTGATCGTGGTGGACGACGGGTCCACCGATGGGACCGGCGCCATCGTGGCCAGGGATTTCGCCGAGCACGCGGGTGATGCGGCTGCCGGCGCGGTCGTGCGCTATCTCAGGCAGGAGAACGCGGGGCCGGTGGTGGCGCGTAACACCGGCGTCGCGGCAGCACGCGGCGACTATCTCGCCTTCCTCGACGCCGACGACACCTGGGTGCCGAAGCGGCTCGAGACGCAGCTTGAAAGCCTCTCGGAGCATCCCGAGGCCGCCATTTCGGTCTGCCTCGCGCAGAACTTCTTCATGCCGGGCTTCGAGCCGACCAGCGATTTCGAGCGCCGGCATCCGAAGAACCAGGCGACGCCCGCCTTTCTCTCGATCGGCATGGTGCTGAGTCGCGCCGCCCTCGACCGGGTGGGTCCCTTCGATACCTCGCTGGATCATGGCGACGGCGCCGACTGGTTCCTCCGGGCGCGCCAGCTCGGCGTCAGGGACATCCTCGTTCGCGAGGTGCTGGTGAACCGGCGGATCCATGGCAACAACATGAGCAAGACCCAGGCGGCGGCGAGCCGGGATGAGTTCCTCGCCATCATCAAGCGCTCGCTCGACCAGCGGCGGAAGGTGGAAACGTGACCCCGACGGTGACCGCGATCGTCCCGGTGTTCAACGGCGAACGATTCGTCGCTGACGCCATTCGCAGCATCCAGCAGCAGACGATGCCGCCGCAGGAGATCATCGTGGTGAACGATGGCTCATCGGATGAAACCGATCGCGTGGTCCGGGGCTTCGGCGACCAGGTGCGCTACCTGAGTCAGGAGAACCAGGGGCCGGCGGCGGCACGGAACGCCGGCATCGCGATGGCCACGGGTGAACTCGTCTGCTTCCTCGACGCCGATGACCTCTGGCATCCGGAAAAACAGCAGCGCGAGCTCGGTCGCATGGCCGAGCGGCCGGACCTGGAAATCGTCTTCTGCGGCATGCGAAACGTGGCGTTCGACGAGCAGCCCGGGATCGACCCGCGCCTGTGGCCCATCATTCCCATTTCACCGTGCACCATGCTGGCGAGGCGCGCGGTCTTCGAGCGCATCGGCGTCTTTGATCCGAAGCTGCGTCGAGGCGAGGATACGGAGTGGTATGTCCGGATGATGATGCGGCAGGTGAGATACGAGGTGATGCCGGACGTCCTGCTGGAGCGGCGCATTCATGGAGCGAATCTCACGAAGGATCATGCGTCGTCGCCCATGGACGTGGTGCCGTTGCTCAAGCAGGTGCTCGACCAGCGGCGGCGCGAAGGATGGTAGCACCGGTGCTGCGGCGCGCGCTCGCGGCGCTCCTGCCAGGCCACGATGAAGGCCTGCTGCTGCAGGCCTGCCTCGAAGAGGGCGAGCGGTGCCGGGACGCGTGGCAGGCGTTCACGGCGGAGGGGCGCGACTTGGCCGAGCTCTTCCGCACCGACCGCGGTGAGCAGAAGCGCCTCGGGCCCCTGCTTGCGTGGAACCTGCGCCGGAACGGCGTCGAGGCGGAGCAGTCGCTGCTGACCGTCCTTCGCACGGGGATGCTGCGGGAAGAACTCCGCAGCGAGCTCTATCGCGACATCCTGATGGACGCGCTGCTCGCGCTCGACGACGCACGGGTCACCTTCCTCGCGCTGGGCGGCGCCGACCTTGGCGTGTCGGTGTACGCCGAGCCGATGCTCCGTCACGCGCATGATATCGACCTCCTGCTGGCTGAGCGTGACATCGAGCGTTCGGCGCGGGCCCTCGAGCGGGCCGGATTCCGCCGGGTGACATCGCGCGATGGCGTGGTGGAGCTGCGTCACGGCCGTGAACTGCCGGTCCGGCTCAATGGGTCGCTCTTTCACCTGAGCTGCCACCCGAGTTCGTTTGACGCACTGCTCGTGGCCAACCGGATCCAGGACCTGGGCGGACGATCGGCGCGAGTGCTTGCGCGGGAAGATGCCCTGGCGTTCGTGCTGGGCCGCGCCTGCTACAGTGCCAAGCGCGTCACGCTGCAGTGGGCGTGCGACGCCTGGATGCTGTCGAAGCATGGCACGCTCCGCGCCGAGCGGCTGATTGACACGCTTCAGCGTGGTCGTCTGCTGTTACCGGCATCGGTGCTGCTGCGGTACCTCGCCGACCTGGGTGCGCCGTTCGAGGCGGGGCTGGTGGATCACGTGGAGCGAGCTGCCGCCCGGCACGATGCCCTCGATCGCGACCTGGCGCTGCACGGCCTCAGGCACGGAATGACCGCGGGGTGGCGCGCGGTACTGGCCCGGATGCCGGATCGCTCGGCTCGGCTCCGCGCTCTGGGCTGGATGGCGCTCCCGTCATCCACATATGTCCGCTGGGCGCACCGCGTTGAGCATGGAGCGCTGGTGCCGTGGTATTATGTGAAGCGGGCGCTGGGCGCGTAGGGGCAGGACGGGCAGGACGGGCAGGAGCTTGCCCAAGGCGTCACCCCGACGTTCGTCGGGGTGACGATCGGGTGAGGTTCGGCCCCCTCGACCTCTCGACCTCTCGACCCCTCGACCTCTCGACCTCTTGATCTCTTGACCGAGCATCCCATGGACGACGAAACCTTCAACCTCCAGCTCCGCCAGTTCCTCAAGCGCTTCGGCATCACGGCCCAGCGCGAGATCGAACGCGCCGTGGCCGAGGGCATCGAGCGCGGCAGCCTCAAGGGTAGTGAGACGCTGCCCGTCACGGCGACACTCGAAATCCCCGGCGTGCTGCCGGTGATGGAGATCGTCGGCAAGATCGAACTAGGGACCTGAGCTGTGAGCTATGCGCTGTGAGCTGTGAGCATTACCCTCGGCCCCAAGCCTTAAGCCTTAAGCCTTAAGCCTCAAGCCTTAAACCCTAAGCCCTACATCCCATGCACCACGTCCGTCAGGAAGACCTTCCCTTCATCGGCAGCTCCTACAATTTCGTCGGCGCAGATCAGGGCGATACCGGCATCTCAGTTTTCCTGCTGAGTGCTGAGCCGGGGAAGGGACCGGGCCCCCATCGCCACCCCTATGATGAAGTCCAGTTCGTGCGCTCCGGCCGTGGCTGGTGGGACGTGAACGGCCAGGAGTTCGAAGGACGAGCCGGCGATATCTTCGTCATCAAGGCCGGCGAGATCCACGGCTTCAAGGCCATCGGCGATGAGCCGTTGGTGCAAGTGGATGTGCACTTGAGCCCGCGGTTCATCCAGGAGAATCTCTGACGGGGCGAGCAGGAGGGCAAGGCGAGCAGGTGCTCGCTGGCAGCCAGCGAGCACCGTTTCGCTCCCGGCGCGCTTTTCTTGCCATCATCACCCTGCTTCTCGCCGGCTCGCCGCTCCAGGCGCAGCGCCCGGCATGGCTGCCGCAAGGTGCCCGTGTGGAGCGCAATGTCGCGTATGGACCGTCGAGCGCGCAGCGGCTCGATGTCTATCGGCCGGCACGCGCATCGGACGCTCCCGTGATCATCATGGTTCACGGCGGCGGGTGGACCCGGGGTGACAAGACCTCCCACGGAGTGGTGCAGCACAAGGTAGAGCACTGGCTGCCCAGGGGTTACATCGTGGTCTCGGTCAACTACCGGATGGTGCCGGCCGTGAACGTGCGTACCGAGGCGGAAGATGTCGCGCGCGCGGTGTCCTACATCCAGCAGAATGCGGCGCGCTGGGGCGGCAATGGGGAACATGTGGTACTGATGGGTCACTCGGCGGGCGGGCATCTCGTGGCGCTGGTGGCCGCCGACAGCGCGCTTGCGCGGCGCGACGGTGTCCGGCCATGGCTCGCCACCATCGGGCTCGACGCCGGCGCGTATGATGTGACAGCCATCATGCAGGTGCGGCACCTGGCGCTCTATGACCGTGCATTCGGAAGCGATTCGGCCTTCTGGCGCCGTGTGTCACCTACGCTCCAGCTCGATCACGCGACAGCACCGCTGCTGCTCGTCTGCTCGAGTCGGCGCCGGGACTCGTGCGCGCAGGCCACCGCGTTCGCGGCGCGGGCCCGTGAGACAGGCGGTGAGGCGAGCGTGCTCCCGCTTGACAAGTCCCACGCGCAGATCGACAGCCAGCTCGGTGCCGACTCAGCGTATACCAGCGCGGTGGACATCTTCCTCGCGAGGGCTGGCTTGCACTGAGGTACCTGTCACCAGGGAGCAGACATGAAATTCGCACGCTGGGTCTACGCGATTGCCGGGATCTATGGGATCGTCGTGCTGGTTCCCGGATTCTTCCTGCTCGAGCGCGTGGGACGGGACATGCCGCCGCCAGTGACGCACCCGGAGTATTACTACGGCTTCTACGGTGTGACACTGGTCTGGCAATTCGCCTTCCTGCTGATCAGCCGGGACCCGGCGCGCTATCGCCCGCTCATGCCGATTACGGTGCTGGAAAAGGCGGCGTGGGCGATCACCATCGGCTGGCTCGCAAGCACCGGAACGGTGGCCCCGCCGCTGATCGCCTTCGCGGCAATCGATACAGTGTTGGGGGTGCTGTTCGGGATGGCGTTTGGAAAGACGCTGAAGGCTGAAAGCTGAGCGATACTGACCGCCGGCAGCCCTGAGCCTCGAGCCCTCCGCTTTCAGCCTTCAGCTCAGAACCCTTGCGCTTTCACCCGCGCGCCCTCACCCTTGAAATCCCCATCCACCCTCATCGCGCAGTGATGGGGCGGCCGCAGGCTGCCCCTACAGGGATTCCGATGATCAAACGGCTCTCCGTCTGCCTCCTCACCATTGCCACGCCCCTCGCAGCACAATCGCCGTCCGACATCGCTCGCTGGCAGCGCGAGGCCAGCGCGGTGACCATCACGCGCGATGACTGGGGGATTGCGCATGTCCACGGGAAGACGGACGCCGACGCCGTGTTCGGCATGATCTACGCCCAGGCCGAGGACGACTTCAACCGCATCGAGACGAACTACCTCTTTGCGCTGGGGCGCACGGCCCAGGCCGAAGGCGAGGACGCGATCATGCAGGACCTCCGTGCCCGGCTCTACATCCAGGACGACTCGCTCAAGGCGATGTACGGCCGGAGCCCCAGGTTCCTCAGGAAGCTGATGGACGCCTGGGCCGATGGGCTCAACTTCTATCTCTACAAGCACCCCGAGGTGAAGCCACG
>DASTFH010000005.1:0-28359 GCA_035708725.1 Gemmatimonadales bacterium
GGGCGTCGCCGAGGTGTCAGGCGAGCGGCTCGATGTCGTGACTGAAGGTGAATTCATTGTGGCCGGCACGCCTGTGGTCGTCACCCGCTCGGACGGGTACCGCCACGTGGTGCGCACGGCCGTGCAACCTCAGCCAGCGGGTGATGCGTGAACGAATCCCAGCTAACCTTTGGCATGATCCTCGCCCTTATCGTGATGGGCGTCATCGTGCTCTCCATTTTCTTCCGCTTCATCCCGCTCGGCTTGTGGGTGACCGCGCTCGCCTCGGGCGTGCGGGTGTCATTCGCCACGCTGTTCGGGATGCGCTTCCGGAAGGTGAACCCCGCCAGCATCGTGACGCCGCTGATCACGGCCAGCAAGGCGGGCCTCGATCTCGGCATCAATGCGCTCGAGTCGCATTATCTCTCTGGTGGCAACGTGCAGCGGGTGGTCAATTCGCTCATCTCGGCGGACAAGGCCGGCATCCCGCTCACCTTCAAGCAGGCGGCGGCGATCGACCTCGCGGGGCGGGACGTGTTCGAGGCGGTCCAGGTGAGCGTGAATCCGAAGGTCATCACCACGCCCAAGGTGGCGGCGATGGCCAAGGACGGCATTCAGCTCCTGGCCCTCGCGCGCGTCACCGTGCGCGCCAACATCAACCGGCTGGTGGGCGGCGCGGGTGAGGAGACGATTCTCGCGCGCGTGGGCGAAGGCATCGTGAGTACCATCGGCTCGGCCGAGTCGCACAAGAAGGTGTTGGAGAATCCTGACATGATTTCCAAGAGCGTGCTGGCCAAGGGGCTCGATGCGGGCACGGCGTTCGAGATCCTCTCGATCGATATCGCTGACGTTGACGTGGGGAAGAACATCGGGGCGGAGCTGCAGACCGATCAGGCCGAGGCGGACAAGCGGATCGCCCAGGCCAAGGCCGAGGAGCGCCGGGCGCTCGCCGTCGCCATGGAACAGGAATTCAAGGCCGAGGCGCAGAAGCAGCGCGCCGCGGTGATCGCGGCTGAGGCGCAGGTGCCGCTGGCCATGGCCGAAGCATTCAAGTCCGGTCACCTGGGGGTCATGGACTACCAGCGGTACCGGAACATCGAGTCGGACACGTCGATGCGGAACGCCATCGCGGGCGGCGGCGCCGTCAACGGACCGGAGAAGTAGGTGTCGTTCGTCGGCTGGCTGATCGTGGCCTACATCGGGTGGGCCATCATGTCCGCGCTGCGGAAATCGCCGGCAGGCAAGGCCGCGACGCGCGCCCGGCGGCCACCGCTCAGCCAGGAGGAGGCGCATCGCCGGCTGCTGGAGACGCTAGGCGTCACGCAGGGCGAGCGCATCATCGTTGAACGCCCTGCGGCGACAGTGGACCGCACGGCAGTGCGCCTCCAGCGCTTGCAGACGAAGGGCGAGGACACCTCACGCCCCGAGGTTGCGGTCGATCACGACGACGACGCGGAGCGCATCGTGCGGCAACGCCGGCGAGAGGTCGAGGTGCGGAATCGCGCGCTGGCAGGCGACGATCACGAGGCGTTCGATGTGCGGATGCGGCAAGGCGATGCCGCCCGGCTGGAGGTGGGACCCGTCGCTTCGGTCAGGGGAAGCCAGGAGACGAGGGACGAAAGAGCCCACCTGCGGAGGTTGATTGTCTGGCAGGAGATTCTCGGACGTCCGGTGGGAATGCGGGACCCCTGACTCGCAACCCTTGTCCCTTGTCCCTCGTCCCTCGTCCCTTGTCCCTCGTCTCTCGTCCCTAGTCCCTATTCACGGCACGATAGTTCTCCATACTCCGCAGAATCGCTGCGCGCGCCGCTTCGGCTCCCTCGAATCCATGGGTCTCCGTGTGCTTGCCTTCCAGGTCCTTGTACACGCGGAAGAAGTGCTCGATCTCCTTGAGGAAGTGCGGGGGCACGTCGGCGAGCTCGTGCCGGCCGGCTGAATACGGATCGGCGAGCGGCACGGCAAGCACCTTCTCATCGGCCTGGCCATGGTCCACCAGGTGGAACAGGCCCACGGGGCGGCATTCAACGAGGCAGCCGGTGAAGACCGGCTCGGTCATGAGCACCAGCACGTCGAGCGGGTCGCCGTCGTCGCCCAGTGTCTGGGGAAGAAATCCGTAGTCGCCGGGATAGTGCACGGCGCTGTGCAGCACCCGGTCGAGCCGGAACACGCCGAGCTTCTTGTCCAGTTCGTACTTGTTACGCTCGTTGGCGGCGATTTCGATCACCGCCGTGACGGAGCGGGGCGGGTCATCGCCAGTCGGGATGTCATGCCAGGGATGGAAGTTGTGGCCACGCTGGGGCATCGGGTACGCTGCTCTCTCACTTGAAGAAGCCTGCAAGATAATCGGCGCGCCAGGTGCGCTTGCGGCGAGCGTCACGTCCGGCCAACTTTCCGCCCGGCCCGAGTGGCGGAATGGCAGACGCAGCGGACTCAAAATCCGCCGGGGGCAACCCCGTGCGAGTTCGACTCTCGCCTCGGGCATCACCCCCTCACGATCATGCTGGAGGCCGCAGTGCCTGCCTGTCGCCTGCGTTCCACCCTGTCGGCATTGCTTCCGCTCTCGCTCCTCGTCGCCATTCCTGCCCAGGCACAAGTGCCGCTTACCGGTTTCTCGCCGGCGGCCGCGGAGCGGGAGCGCGCGCTCGAGCCGATCCTGCTCCAGGCCGGCGACGGGCCCGCCGCCGTGCGCGACCGTCGCACCCTCTCAGCCGAGCCGCACGTGGCGGGGACACCGGCGCAGCAGCGCACTGCGGCCTACGTGCTTCGGGAGATGGCTCGCGCCGGGCTCGACACGAGCCGGGCCGATTTCAGCGTGTACATGCCGTATCCGGACTCCACCATCGTCGAGATGGTCACGCCCTCACACATCCGGTTTGTGCTGGACGAACCCCCCGTTCCGGGTGACACCACCACGTACCTCAAGCCATGGCCGGCCATGAATGGGACCGCCGGCGATGGCGACGTCACCGCGCCACTGGTGTACGTCAACTACGGGCTGATCGAGGACTACGCGACGCTCGATTCCCTTGGCATCAGCGTCGAGGGGAAGATCGCGATCGCGCGCTATGGCCGAAGCTTCCGGGGCATCAAGGCGCGTGAAGCGGAACACCATGGCGCGGTCGCGCTGATCCTCTATTCGGACCCACAGGATGACGGTTACTTCCGCGGCGATGTCTATCCGGAAGGCACCATGCGGAATCCGGACGGTGTCCAGCGCGGCAGCATCCTGAATGAAGAGGGCGATCCCTCGACGCCGGGCTGGGCATCGGTGAAGGGTGCGCGGCGGCTGCCCAAGGACTCGATGAATATCAGCCGCATACCGGTCGTGCCGTTGGGCTATGGCAACGCGGCCAAGCTGCTCGAGCCGATGCGCGGCCACGACGTGCCCCAGCGCTGGCAGGGCGGGCTGCCGTTCCGGTATCACATCGGCGGGACCGACGCGGCCACGGCTCGGGTCGGACTCTGGCACCAGCAGGGCCGGAGCGCCTTCAAGACCATTACCAACACGTACGGGATCATCCGGGGCAGCGTCTGGCCCGAGGAAATCGTGATCGTGGGCGGACACCGCGACGCGTGGGGCCCCGGCGCGCGCGACAACGTGGGCGGCGTTGCCAGCATCCTGCAGGCTGCACGCGCCTGGGGCGCGGCCCTCAAGGCCGGGCATCGCCCGCGCCGAACACTCATCCTCGCCACCTGGGACGCGGAAGAATGGGGGCTGGTCGGCGCGACGGAGTGGGTGGAGTCAAGGGAAGATTCGTTGCAGAAGCGGGCCGTGGCCTATCTCAATCTTGACGACGCAGCGGATGGCCGGCGCTTCGGCGCATCGGGAACATCATCGCTCCATCCGTTCATCCGGCAATTGACCCATGCGGTGCAGCAACCGGCTGAATCGGTGAGCGTCTTTGAGGCGTGGAGCGCCAACGGCCGGGGGGGTGACCGCGGGGAGCCGCGTGTGGGAGATCTCGGCGGTGGCAGCGACTTCGGAGCGTTCTACAACCACCTGGGC
The DNA here is from genome assembly GCA_035708725.1 of Gemmatimonadales bacterium. GTDB lineage: Bacteria > Gemmatimonadota > Gemmatimonadetes > Gemmatimonadales > GWC2-71-9 > CAMLHP01. Next base: position 3,986 of record DASTFH010000005.1, read on the forward strand.
CTTCCCTCGCTCGACTTCGGCTTTGGCGGTGGCGGCGGCACGTATCACTCAGCCTATGACACCTACACGTTCCAGGACCGGTTCGGTGATCCGGGCGGGTGGAGCATCGTTGCAGCCGGGCAGCTGACGGCGTTGACGCTGGCGCGCCTGGGCAATGCCGATGTGCCCGCTTTCGACTATGCCTATCTCGGCGAATACATCCAGCGGCTGGCGCGCGAGGTGGCGACACGAGACTCGGCGCGAAGCACCGTCAATGTTTCGGCGCTCACCGATGCGGCCGGGCTGCTTGCTGAAGCGGGCCGGCGGTTTGCCAGCGCGCGCGACAGCGCCCTCACCAAGCCGAACGCGAAGGCCATCAAGGCGGCCAACGCCGAGCTGCGTCGGGTGGAGGTGTCGCTGGCCCGGCCGGAGGGGCTGGTGGGCCGCCCATGGTTCCGAAACCTGCTTTTTGCCGCTGACCGCAACAACGGCTACGCCAACATCGCCTTGCCCGGAATCGCCGAAGCCGGGGAAGACGGCGACGCAGCGCGGGAAGCGGCCGAGATTGCTGATCTGGCGGCCCGGGTGAGGACGGCCGCTCAACATCTGGACCGCGCGACGGAGCTGCTGGCGAAGCGTTGAGCGGGGGAGGGAGCGTCGGTCATCGGTCAGCTGGATGGTCGTCGGTCGTCAGTCTTCGGTCGTCAACTGCTCCGGACGACTGAAGACCGCTGACCGACGACTTTCTTCCTAAAGGTTCCTTCACCAAAAGTTGTGCCGTGTTTAAAGGCGCGATTCCTATCGTTCTCTCGCAGGTTCGGTACAGCCGTCATGGCAACGAAACTCGAGGAGACCAGGATGTCGTCGCGCCGCAAAGCACTCACCGGAATGTTCGCCGCTGCCGCCACTGTTGCGGTGGCCTTTCTCGCCCTTACGGCCGCCCGTCGTGCGCCGACGGTGGAGGTGGTGGACTTCGGCAAGACGCCGCATGTGGTGGCGCCGGTGTACGACGCCGCGGTGGCGCCTGCCTCGAGAGCCGCGGTCAAGGAATTTCACATTCCGATTACCCACGGCCGCATCGAGATCGCTCCCGGCAAGTTCTATGAGGGCTGGCTCTTTGGCGGGACCGTGCCCGGGCCCGTGATCCGGGTGAACCAGGGCGACCATGTGCGGATCGTCGTGACCAACGAAAGCCCGATGCCGCACTCGATCGACTTCCACGCGGCGCGCATCCCCATGAACGATGCCTTCGGCCCGATCCTGCCGGGGCAGTCGAAGACCTTTGAATTCACGGCGGATGACCCGGGCGCCTTCATGGTGCACTGCGGCACCGCGCCCGTGCTCACCCACATCATGAACGGCATGTACTTCGCCATGATCGTGGATCCGGCAGGCGGGTGGGGCACCAAGGTCGATAAGGAGTTCGTGCTGGTGCAGAGCGAGTTCTACGCCCAGCTGGATTCGGCGAAGGGCGACCTGGTCATGGACCGGCATGCGGCGGCGGAGCGTGAGGCGACGCAGGTGGTCTTCAACGGCGAAGCCTTCCAGTACAAGCAGCACCCGCTCCAGGTGGCGGAAGGCGACCGCGTCCGCTTCTTCGTGGTGAATGCGGGCCCCAACTTTACCAGCGACTTCCACATCGTCGGGGCGCTGTTTGACCGCGTCTATCCGGACGGCCACCCGGGCAACGTGCTCGAGGGCGTGCAGACCTGGGGCATTCCGGCGGGCGGCGGGGCAGTCTTCGAAACGACGTTCGCCAAGGGCAAGAGCGGCGAGGGAATGTACGCCTTCGTGACCCATGCCTTCGCCGACGCGGAGAAGGGCGCGGTGGGGATCATCAAGGTGGGGAATCCCGACGGGAACGCGATGGCGATGCACTGAGGGAGGTCGAGGGGTCGAGAGGTCGAGGGGTCAAGAGAGGCGGCTTGACTCCGCGACCTCTCGACGTCTTGACCTAAAATTCCCCTACAAAACCAATCTCCGGCTCCAATTCATGTCCGCACTGCTGCCGCACCGCCGACTGGGCATGCGCAATGAGCGCACGCACGTCGGCAGCGGTTGCGTGGCCGAGATTCACCATGATATTCGCGTGGATGTGGGAGATCTGGGCGTCGCCAACGCGATAGCCCTTGAGGCCGCACTGATCCACCAGACGCCCGGCGCCCACCCCTTCGATCTTCTTGAAAATTGACCCGGCGCTCGGATGAATGTCGAGCCAGGGGTGCCGCGCGCCGCGCCAGCTCAGGTTCTCCTGCATGATGCGATGCATGAGGGCCGGCTCCTGCCGCTCCAGCTGGAACCGCACGGCCAGCACGATATCAGCTCGATGATGAAAGACCGAGTCATCGTAGCCAAACGCCACATAGTCCGGCCCCACGGTGAGCCGCTGGTTCTCCGCTGACAGGATGTCGCAGCTCCGAAAGACCTCGGCAATGAACATGGTGCGCTCGCGCTCGGGCGCGGGAGACAGGAAATGGAGGTTCTGCCAGATGGCACCGCCCACGGTGCTCGGGATGCCGACATAGTGTTCGAAGCCGGACCAGCCGCGCTGCACCGCATCACGGATGAGGTCGGCCATGATGACGCCACTGCCCACGGTTACCTGGCCGTCGTCCGTCCACACTGCAGTGCTGGCGCGATTCTGGATCACCAGGCCACGGAATCCGCGGTCACCGACGAGGATGTTGGCGCCGAGGCCGAGCACGAAGCTGGGAATGCCGGCGTGTCGAGCGGCGCCCACGGCACGTGCCAGGTCGTCCGGTGACTCCGCGCGATAGAGCAGGTCGGCGGGGCCCCCGATCCGGAAGGTCGTGAGCGGGGCAAGTGGCGTGTCCTTGTACAGGCGATCCGGCTCGAGGCCATGGCTCTGGGCGTCGAACGCGCGGAGGCGCTCGGCGAGGGGCGCGTCAGTCAACGGCAAGGCTCCGGGAACGGGAATTCACGACGTCGAGGAAGTTATCGGGTCCGCTTGGCGGCGGCAGTCCCCGTCTATATTCCTGCCATGCATCTGACGCTCACCGGACTCCATGTCTACCCCGTCAAGTCGTGCGGAGGTTTCCGGACCGGCAGCTGGGAAGTAGACGAGTTCGGCCTCCGGATGGATCGCCGCTGGATGGTGGTGAATGAGCGTGGTCATTTTCACACGCAGCGGACGCGGCCCCGGCTGGCGCTCGTGCGCACCGGGCTCTCAGGCCAGACCCTGACGCTGGAAGCCCCCGGCATGGAAAGCATCGCGGTGGCGCCCGGTGGAGGCGATGCGCTGGCCGTCGGCGTCTGGGATGATGTCTGCGTGGCGGAGCACTGCGAGGCGCACGCGAGTGAATGGATGAGTGAGTTGCTGGGCGAACGCGCCCAGCTCGTCTTCATGCCTGATGCGACTCGCCGGCTGACGCGGCGGCGCCAGGACGAGAGCCTGGGCCGCATCGGATTTCAGGATGCCTATCCCTTCCTGCTGCTCGGCGCCGCCTCGCTCGATGACCTCAACAGCCGCCTGGACGTCCCGCTCCCGATGAACCGCTTCCGTCCCAATCTCGTGGTGGGTGGAAGTGCTGCTTACGCCGAGGACGTCTGGGGCGAGTGCCGCGTCGGGGACATCGATCTGGTCGTGACCAAGCCGTGTGTGCGCTGCAAGATCCCAACCATCGACCAGGCCACCGGTGAGTCAGGCAAGGAACCGCTTCGCACCCTCGCACAGTATCGACGGATGGGCGATAGCGTGACCTTCGGCATCAACCTCTCGCATCGAAATGCTGGCATGCTGCGTATCGGGGATGCCGTGATCCCGGCTTCCTGAGATATCTTGCCAACCATGACGAGCCACTCTCAACGCTCCGGATCTCCCATGCCCCTTGTCACCACCCTGCGCGCCGCCCGCGGCGAGGCACTTGATGTCCCGTTCCTGGCGGTGGTTGTGCCGGAAGGCGCCCAGCCCCCAGCCCTGCGTGACCTGGACCAGGAGGCTGTTGGCGGGATCGCCCGTGCCTATGCCTCGGGCGACTTTCGCGGCAAGCGGGATGAGACGGTTCTGCTTTATCCGGCGTCGGGCGCTGCCCGTCTCCTGCTCATTGGTATCGGTGCCAGCGGCGCGGGAGATGCCGCGGCCATCCGGCGTGCCGCGGCCATTGCGGGGAAGCGTGCCGTCCAGGCTCGCGTCACCGAGGCAGCCATCCTGGTCACACCCGAGGCCCAGGGAGATCTTCCCGCGGCCCTTGTCGTCAGGATGGCCGCAGAAGGTGCACCGTTTGGGGCGTGGCGCTACCTCGAGCTCAAGCAACCCAGCGATGACACCCGCACGACGCTCGCCCAGGTCACTATCCTCGGCGAGGCGAGTGCCGAAGCACGGCGCGGCCATGAGGTCGGTGCGGCCATTGCGCACGGCCAGGCATACGCGCGCTCCATTCAGGTGCTGCCCGGAAACACGTGCACCCCGACCTTTCTCGGCGAAGCCGCCCGCGAGCTCGCGAAGCGCTGCGGCATGGACATTACGGTGCTTGACAAGGCTGGCATCCAGAAGGAAGGCATGCGGGCGCTCATGGCAGTGGCGCAGGGCAGCGATCAGGAGCCGCGCTTCATCGCCATCGAATACAAGGGCTCGGACGAGCCACCCGTCGTGCTGGTCGGCAAGGGCGTCACGTTCGACACCGGCGGCATCTCCATCAAGCCCGCCATGAGCATGGAGGAAATGAAGTTCGACATGTCGGGTGCTGCGGCGGTGTTGGGCACATTCGAGATGCTTGGACGGCTCAAGCCCAAGGTCCATGTCGTGGGCCTGATCCCGTCGGCGGAGAACATGCCATCGGGTTCCGCCTACCGCCCCGGTGATGTTGTCGGCAGCCACTTCGGCAAGACCATTGAGGTGATCAACACTGACGCCGAGGGCCGGCTGTTGCTGGCCGATGCCCTCTCGTACGCCCGGCGGTACAAGCCTGCCGCCGTGGTGGATGCGGCGACGCTGACCGGGGCGGTGGTCACTGCCCTTGGTCACGCGGCGACCGGCCTCATGGGGAACGACGACGCCCTCATGGAGGAACTCCGCCAGGCCGGTGAACGCGCCGGCGAGCGCGCGTGGCCGCTGCCGCTTTGGGACGATTACCGTGACCTCATCAAGAGTGACATCGCCGACGTCAAGAACAGCGGCGGCCGGCCTGCGGGCAGCATCACGGCCGGCTGGTTCCTCAAGGAGTTCGTGGAAGGCTATCGCTGGGCACACCTCGATATCGCCGGCACCGCATACAGTGATCGCGATGATGCCACGAGGGTGAAGGGTCCCACCGGCATGGCCGTACGCCTCTTCAGTGAATTCGTGCTGGGACGTGCGCACTAGTACCGTCCTCACGTTCCTGCTTCTCCTCGCGCCCGCCGTACTCGAGGCGCAGGCAGGAAAGCCGCGTCCGGTCAAGGGAGATTCCGGCCGGGGCGGGGCCGATTCGGTCGAGAGCTACGAGAAGCTGCAGGCTGACACCAGGACGCGCGTGCCGGTCGCGCCGCAGCTGGGCGCCGAAGGTCCCGTTCCTGCCTCCGCGCGGATGGTTTTTACCCGAGACTCCATCGATTGGGCCGGCGCGCTCACGCTAAGTGACCTGCTGGCGCGGGTTCCTGGCGCGTACATCCTCCGCGCCGGGGGCATCGGGCGACCGGAGCCGCTCAACTTTGCGGCCCGCGGCGCGGCGTCGCTCGAAGTCATGCTCGACGGCATGCCCTACCGTCCGCTCGGTCCCGACAGCGTCGGTGTGGACCCCGCCGACGTCCCGCTCGGCGTGATTGACCGGGTGGAGATCGAGCGGTGGCCGTCCACGCTCAGGGTCTACCTCTATACCCGGAATCACGATCGGCTCGCGGCACGCTCGAGCATCGCGCTCGCTGCCGGTCCCGACAAGCTCGCGCATTACGAGGCGTTTCTCGAGCGGCGATTCCGGGCTGGATTCGGCGTCGGTGCCGGCGGCGATTATCTCAAGGTGCCGCCGCCTGGCATCGCCACCGGCACGTTCGAACGAACAGGGTACTGGTTGCAGGCGAGCTTCGTCCCTGATGCAGGCCATGGGGTGGTCCTGGAGTACCTTGGCAACGCACTCAACCGTGACGAGTTCAGCGACGTGGTGGGTTCGGGGCCACGGCTCGAAGGACGCCGCGGCGAAATGCGGGCGCGGGCGTTCCTCGGCGGGAGGGCGGATGGAACGGGTCTCCGGCTGGACCTGCTTGGTTCCCGGTCGTCCTTTGACAGCATGGCAGTGAGCCAGACCATCTGGAGTGGCGGGGCCGCGCTCACGTACCGGGCGCCTGTCGTGTCCGCCTCAGGCATGGCGCTCCTCGCCAACCGATGGACAAGCCTCGATCTCTCGGGTCGCGCGTCGTGGACCCCAACTTCGCTCCTGGTCCTGCAGGCTGAGGGCGCCTATCGCCGCCACGACGGCGACCGCAATACCCGCTGGGTGGGTGCACGTGCGGGACTCGAGCTGCCCGCCAACCTGGAGCTCTCGGCGTCCGCGCGCGCGGGCAAGCAGGTAGCCGCTCCTGCCATAGCCGCGAGTCCCGAGCAGGATGTCCGGGAGATGGAAGGCGCGCTTGCCTGGAGCACGCGGCGGCTCGGCGTCGAGGGGCGGATCGCGCGTACGGCGGCCTTTGCACCACAGGCGTACCAGGAGCTTCCGGGCATTGCACTCATTCCGGGGTTTCCCGCCAGCACCTGGCTTTCTGCAGGTGGCTACCTGCGGCCGTTCGACTGGATCACGGTGCGCGGCTGGTACGCGCAGGCGTCATCGCCGGCACCGTCGGGCCTGCCGCCCCGTCACTGGTCCATGACCGGTACGATCCGCACGAAGCTGCTGCGCACCTTCCGGAGCGGGGCATTCGACCTCAAGCTCGAAATGGGCTACGAGGGCTGGCGCGCCGGATCACTCGGCGTGGATGGTTCAGGGGTGGGCGTGCCGCTGGCCGAGGCACACTACGTCCGGTCGCTGGTGCAGGTGGCCATCGAGTCGTTCTCGATCTTCTGGGAGAGCCGCAATCTCACGGGCGAAGCCGTGGGCTACGTCCCCGGCTACCAGGTGCCGAAGTTCTCAGGGATGTTCGGGGTGCGGTGGGGGTTCATGAACTAGATGGGCGGGATGGGCGAGATGGGCTGGAACGGGTGATGTCGGGCGAGCCTCGGTCGCTCATCCTGCCCATCCTGCCCATCCTGGGCTATATTTCGCAGCTATCCCCGAACCCAGGGAGCGGGCTTGGCGTACAGCATGACCGGCTACGGCGCCGCCGAAGGGCAGACTGCCCGCGGCACGCTGCGGATCGAGATTCGCACCGTCAATCACCGTTTTCTGAACGTGGCGCTCAAGTTGCCGTCGGAGCTGCAGCCGCTCGAGGCTGAGCTGCGGGAGGCCCTGCGGCGCGAGTTCGAACGGGGTCATGTGGCGGTCTCGGCTCGGTGGCTGGGGAGCGATGAGGGTGCGGCGCGTGTGACGGTGGATATCGAGCACGCCCACCAGGTTGCCGGGGCGCTGCGGGAGCTGCAGTCCGCCCTGGGCCTCGGCGGCGAGCTCGATCTCGCGCTGGTCGCCCGGCAGCCAGACGTGCTGACACGCAACGCGGTCATGCCCGTGCCGCCCGAGTGGCGCGATGTCGAGCCGATTCTTGCCGAGGCGACCAGGGCGTGCCGGGTCATGCGGGAGCGGGAAGGCGCCGCCCTGACGCTGGATCTCCTGGAGCGGCTCGGCCGTCTCGATGCCGCGGCCGGCGCAATCGCCACGCTCGCCCCCGCGCGACTGGTGCGGGAGCGCGATCGCCTGCGGGCCTCCGTAGCGGAACTGCTGGATGGCCGCGCCATGGATGAGACGAGGCTGGCCCAGGAAATCGCCATGAATGCCGATCGACTGGATATCACCGAGGAGCTGGTGCGCTTCCGGACGCATACATCGGCGTGTCGCGAGGTGATCGGTGGCGCCGAGCCGGTCGGCAAGCATCTCGGCTTCCTGGCGCAGGAAATGGGTCGTGAGGTCAACACCATTGGCTCCAAGGCCAATGACGCGGAGATCGCTCGACTGGTCATCGGCATGAAGGGCGAGCTGGAAAAGATCCGCGAGCAGCTCGAGAACCTGGAGTGAAGCCATTCCTCCTGGTTCTGTCCTCGCCGTCGGGCGGGGGCAAGACGACCATTGCCCGCTCACTGCTCGACGGCCGTGACGAACTGGGTTATTCGGTGTCGGCCACGACGCGGCCGATGCGGGCCGGTGAGGAAAGCGGCAAGGATTATCACTTTCTCACGCGCGATGAATTCCGCCGCCGTATCGAGGCAGGGGCATTCGTCGAATGGGCGGAGTACGGCGGCAATCTCTACGGCACGCTGTGGAGCGAGGTCGAGATGCTGTTCAGCGCCAGCCGGATTCCGGTGCTGGACATCGATATCCAGGGCGCCCAGCAGATCCGGGCCGCGATGCCGGACGCCGTGCTCGTGTTCGTGATGCCGCCGTCCGCGGCCGTGCTGGCGGAGCGGCTCAAGAACCGGCAGACCGAGGCGCCGGAACGCATCCGGCAGCGGCTGGAAGTCGCGGCGCTCGAGGTCGAGTCCATTCCCGCCTACGACTACGTGGTGGAGAACGACAACCTGGTGGCCGCCGTGTCCATGGTGGCTTCGATTCTTGACGCGGAACTGCATCGTACGCACCGGCAGCCGGACCTGCCGGCCCAGATCGAGCGCTTCCAGCGCGACGTGCGTGATGAGGCGCGGCGGATCTAAACGTGGTCAACGGTCAATGGTCGACTGATTGTCGTCGACCGTCGACCATCGACCAACCCAAGGAGTAACAATGCGAATCGTGACACCCAAGGAAGTGGCATCAGCGGCGGGCAACAAGTACCTGGGCGTGCTGGTGGCCGCCAAGTTTGCCCGCTACCTCAACGAATTTCCCCAGGGCCACGAGGCGCTGAGCGGTGACGAGAAACTCACCACGCTCGCGCTCGAGGCGCTGGCTGACGGGGAGCTGAACTACAAGCTGGTCCGGCGCCGTCGTTCGGAGGCCTGACGCCGGTGTGGACCGGCCGGCGCGTCGTTTTGGGCGTGTCGGGCGGGATCGCATGCTACAAGAGCTGCATCCTTGCCCGGCGGCTGACCGAGGCGGGCGCCAGGGTTGATGTCGTGATGACCCGCGCCGCTCTGGAGTTCGTGCGGCCGCTGACATTCGAAGCACTGACGGGGCGCCCTGTCCTGACCTCCCTCTGGGAGCAGGGCAGGGCGCTGTCACATGTGCGGCTGGGACAGGATTCGGACCTGGTCATTGTCGCTCCCGCGACCGCACAGCTCGTCGCCCGCTACGCCCAGGGCCTGGCCGACGACTTTCTCACCACCATGCTGCTGGCGACGACGGCACCGGTCCTCCTCGCCCCCGCCATGAACGACGAAATGTTCGGCTCCGAGGCGACCCGCGCGAACCTGGAACTGCTGCGCTGCCGTGCGACGATCGTCGGGCCGGCGACGGGCGCGCTTGCCGAAGGTCCCAGCGACAGGCCGGGCCGGATGAGCGAGCCGGAGGTGATCCTGGCGCACGCGGAACGGCTCCTGCGACGGCGCGGCAGCCATCTCGATGGTAAGCGTATTATCGTGACAGCTGGCCCGACGCGTGAATCGATCGATCCGGTGCGGGTCGTCACCAACCGGTCGAGCGGGCTCATGGGGTTTGCGCTGGCGAGGGCAGCCTGGGCGCGCGGCGCCGACGTGCTGCTCATCAGCGGACCCTCGGCGCTCCCCGCGCCCGACGGGGTCGAAGTTCTCCGGATCGAGTCCACCGCTGACCTGGCCTCGGCGGTCGAGGCGGCTCTGCCTGGGGCGGATGTGATGGTCATGGCGGCGGCACCCGCGGATTACCGGCCGGCAAGCGCAGAGCCGGTCAAGCGGCCGAGGGGGCAAGGTGACGTGAGCATCGACCTTGTGCCCACGGCGGACGTGCTCAGGTCAACCGCAGGATCGCGAAAGCCGGGTGCGATCATCGTTGGTTTCGCGTTGGAGACCGGCAATGCGATCCCGCGCGCACAGGAAAAGCTCAAGCGGAAGCAGCTGGACCTGGTCGTGGTCAATGACGCGCTGGAGCCGGGTGCCGGATTCGAGGTGCCGACCAACAGGGTCACCGTGCTGGGGCGGGACGGAAGTGTGACGGAGGTCCCCCTCGCCTCCAAGCACGAGGTGGCCGACGCGATTCTGGATGCCGTGGAGGCACGGCTTGGATGACGCCCGCCTGCGGTACCTGCGCCAGCAGATCGAGTTGGGAGGTGCGGAGGTGGTGACGTCGCGAATGAGTTTTCCGGGGCCGGAGGAAGGCAAGAGCGCGGCGAAGATCAACGCGCGCCCCAGCTGGCAGAAGGACGCGCCCGAGGTGCCCGCCGACGGCATCACGGTGCAGCCGCCGGTGGGACTGCTCGACACCGACGGCTTGAATGCCCTGAATCTGGAGCAGGTGGCGGAGCGCATCCGCACCACGTTCTGCTGTGACCTCTGCCCCAGGCGCATCAACGCGGTCCCGGGGGAGGGAAACCCCAAGGCGCGGCTCATGCTCATCGGTGAAGGGCCGGGCGCCACCGAAGACGAGACCGGCCGCCCCTTCGTGGGTGCGGCCGGCCAGCTGCTGGACAAGATCCTTGGCGCGATCGGCCTTGAGCGGACGGACGTATTCATCACCAACGTGGTGAAGTGCCGGCCCCCGCAGAATCGCAAGCCGCTGCCCGACGAAGTGGCCTCGTGCATTCCCTACCTGCATCGCCAGCTTGCGCTCATCAAGCCGAAGGTGATCTTGTTGCTGGGAGGCACCGCCGCCGAGGCGCTGCTCGACAGGAAACAGTCATTGGGTCAGTTCCGGGGCAAGGTCCATCACTACGGGAGCATTCCCGTCGTGGCGACGTACCACCCCGCGGCGCTGCTCCGCAACCCGAACTGGAAGAAGCCGGCCTGGGATGACGTCCGTATCGCCCGACAATTACTCGACCAGTGAGTCGTATGTAGGCCGCAGCGCGCCGTGGAGCAATGAAGCCGAGCAGGCGGTGCTCGGTGCCATGCTGCTCGACCAGGACGCTGCGCTCCGCGCCACCGAGTCACTCACCGACAGCATGTTCTACCGCGAGCCCCATCGCCGGCTCTTCCGGGCCATGGTGGGGCTGACCGAGCGCCGGGTGGTGATCGACCACGTCACGCTGCGGGATGAGCTCATGCGGCGGGGCGAACTCGATGCGGCGGGCGGGCTCGAGTACCTGGCCGAACTGGTAGATGCCGTTCCCACGGCCGCCAACCTCGAATTTCATGCCCGCATCGTCAAGGACAAGGCCATCCTGCGGCGCCTGATCGAAAGCGCCACCGCCATCGTCACCGAAGCCTATGACGCCAAGGCGGTGGCGGGCGACCTGCTGGACTCGGCCGAATCCCGCATCTTCCAGATTTCCCAGCAGCGCGGCGCCGAAGGGTTCACCCGCATCAAGGAGATGCTGTGGCCCACCATGGAGCGCATCGAAACGCTCCAGAAGAGCGGGAAAGCGATTACCGGAGTTCCCAGCGGTTTTGTAGACTTGGACTCACTGACGAGCGGCTTCCAGCCCTCGGAGCTGGTGATCGTGGCGGCGCGGCCCTCCATGGGCAAGACGGCGTTCGTGCTGAACGTGGCAGCCAACGCGGCGCTGGAAGGGCACGGCGTCGCCATCTTCTCGCTGGAAATGTCGAAGGAGGCGCTGGTCCACCGCCTGCTCACCTCCATGGCGCGAGTGGACAGCCAGCGGGTTCGGCACGGCACGCTCCGGGATTTTGATTTCACCCAGCTCGCGCGCGCGGCGGGGCTGCTGCAGAGCTGCCCGCTCTGGATCGATGATCAGCCGGCGCTCACGCTGCTGCAGATGCGCTCCAAGGCCCGTCGCCTCAAGGCGGAGTACAACATTGGCGCCGTGGTGGTGGATTACCTGCAGCTGATGCGGAGCCCGGACTATGCCGAGAACCGGGTGCAGGAGATTTCGGATATCTCGCGCTCGCTCAAGGCGCTTGCGCGCGAGCTGGAGGTGCCGGTGCTGGCGCTGTCCCAGCTTTCCCGCGCCTCGGAGCAGCGTGGCGGCGAGCGGAAGCCGATTCTCTCGGATCTCCGGGATTCAGGCGCCATCGAGCAGGACGCGGACCTGGTGCTCTTCATCCACCGGCCCGAGTACTACGACCGGGAAGACGAGAGCAAGCGGGGCGTCGCGGAGATCATGCTCTCGAAAAACCGCAACGGCCCCACGGGCGACATCACCCTCCGCTTCAGCCGGGAGTACACCCGGTTCGATAACCTCAGTTCGCGCGAGGATCCCGAGTAGCATGCCGCGGGTACGCTCAGTCTATCGCTGCGCCGATTGCGGGCAGGAACACCCCAAGTGGGTGGGCCGCTGCGAGGGGTGTGGCGAGTGGAACTCGGTGGCGGAAGAGCCGGTGGCCGTGGTGCCCGCGCGCCGAACTGCCCGCCGCGGCGCCGCCGTGCATGTCGCGGCCCCGGTGGACACGCCGCACCGCCTGCGCGAAGTCGCCGACCAGCCGCTGGCGCGGTGGACCACGGGGCTCGACGAGTTCGACTTCGTATTGGGCGGCGGCATCGTACCTGGCTCGATGACGCTGATCGGCGGCGAGCCGGGTATCGGGAAGTCGACGCTGCTCATGCAGGCTGCCGCGCGGCTGGTCGGCACGGGGCGCCGTGTGCTGTACGCCAGCGGCGAGGAAAGTCCCGAGCAGTTGCGGCTCCGCGCCGACCGCCTGCGGGAAGACGCGGGCGATGTGCACGTGCTCGGTGAGACCTCGCTCGAGCGGGTGCTGGCGTCGGCCGTGGCGCTCCAGGCGGACCTCGTGGTGCTCGACTCCATCCAGACGGTGTACACCGAGTCGCTCGAAAGCGCGCCCGGCAACGTAGGGCAGGTGCGCGAATGTGCCGGCCAGCTCATGCGTTTTGCCAAGGAATCGGGGACATCGGTGGTGGTGGTCGGTCACGTCACCAAGGGCGGCGGGATCGCCGGCCCCAAGACGCTCGAGCACATCGTGGACACGGTGCTCTACTTCGAGGGTGAGTCCACCCTTGACTACCGCCTGCTCCGCGCCACCAAGAATCGCTTCGGCTCGGTGGATGAGCTTGGCGTGTTCACCATGACCGATGCCGGGCTGGTGCCGGTTCCCAATCCAAGCGCCGTCTTCCTCGCCGCGCGGGCGACCAACATTGCTGGCAGCGCGATCACCGCGCTCATGGAAGGGACGCGGCCCGTGCTGGTCGAGGTGCAGGCCCTCGCGTCACGCTCTGGCTACGGGACGCCCCAGCGCGTGGCCACGGGCCTCGACCCCAGGCGCCTTGCCGTGCTGCTGGCCGTGCTCGAGCGCCGGGCGGCCACCTCCTTCGCCGACCTCGATGTTTTTGTGCAGGCCACCGCAGGCGTACGGCTCTCCGAGCCGGGTGCCGACCTCGCCGTGGCCGCGGCCCTGGTTTCCAGTCTCTACAACCGCCCCGCACCGGCTGACGTGATCTTCCTCGGCGAGATTGGCCTGGGTGGTGAGGTCCGGCCGGCGGCGGGCCTCGACCGCCGTGCGGCGGAGGCATCACGTCTCGGCTTCCGTCGCCTCTTCTGCTCCGCGCGTCTTGCGGCGCCAGTCGTGGGCATTCAGGTGGTGCCGCTCGAGAACGTCGGGGACCTGGTACAGCGCCTTGCCGCGTGACGTAGCCGTCCTGCTCCTCGCCGCCGGTCGTGGAGCGCGCGCCGGCGAAGGTGAGCCCAAGCAGTTCCGCCCCATTGCCGGCGTGCCCATGCTGCTGCGCGCACTCCGTCCCTTTGCCTCGCATCCTGATGTTGGACAGATCGTAGTGGCATTGCCGAAGGCGGTCGCGGCCTCGCCACCCGAGTGGCTTACGGCTGCGCGAGGCGAGATCCTTCGGTTCGTGGCGGGCGGTGCAAGCAGGCGCGAGTCGGTCGCGCGCGCGCTTCGGGAACTTGAACGCGGCATGCGGATCGTGCTGGTTCACGACGCGGCACGGCCCTTCGTCAGCCGGGAGACCATTGACGCCGTGATTGCCGTGGCTCGCGAGGGCGAAGGCGCCGTGGCCGCCGTCCCGGTGAGCGACACGCTCAAGGTGGTCGATCCCCGTCATGTCATCACGGCGACGACGCCGCGCGAGGGGCTCTGGCGGGCCCAGACGCCGCAGGGATTCCCGCGCGCCATGCTGGAGGATGCCCACGCGCACGTCGCCATGGACGACGATGCCACCGATGATGCGATGCTCGCGGAAGCGCGAGGGCATCGCCTGCGCATCGTGCCGGACTCACCGCTCAACCTCAAGATCACGAGTAGCCAGGATTTTGTCCTGGCCGATGCGCTCGCGAGTCGACTGGCATGATCCTGCCGTTCCAGAGCGAGTCTGATGTGCGCGCTGCAGCGCCCGCAGTGCGGACCCAGCTCGAGGCGGAGCGGCTGGTGGCCTATCCGACCGAGACCGTCTACGGGCTGGGCTCTGCACCGCGCGAGACGGCGCTCGCCGAGCTGGCCCGGCTCAAGGGGCGGCCGCCGAGAAAACCATTCCTGCTGCTCGTGTCGGGGCGCCTCATGGCGGAGCAATGGGGACTGGTCTTTCCCCCGTCGGCGCGCGCGATGGCCGATTTCTTCTGGCCGGGCCCGCTCACGCTGGTGCTCCGCGGCGGGGAGGGCCGGCTGCCCGACCAGCTCAGGGGCCCCGAAGGCGGCATTGCGGTCCGGCATACTTCGCACGCCGGAATGGCGCTGCTGGTGCGACTGGTGGGATTTCCCATCACCTCCACGTCGGCCAACCGTCCTGGTGGCCCGCCGGCACCTGGGGTGGATCGGCTGAAATCGCTCTTTGCCGAGGCAGTGGCCGATGGGCTCCTCCTCGTGCTGGATGGCGGCGTCCTTGGCAATGTTCCGCCATCCACTATCGTTGACTGCACGGGCCCGGTGCCCGTGCTCATTCGTGAGGGCGCCCTGCCGCGCCCTGAACTGCGCCGCGCTGTCGGCCGTTACGCGCCCTGATCGCCGCTCATGCACATTCTTTTTGTCTGTACCGGGAATACCTGTCGCAGTCCGCTTGCTGAAGCATTGCTTCGCCACGAACTCGAGCGACGCAGTATCGAGGGCGTGGAGGTCAGCTCCGCGGGCACGGGCGCCTGGGACGGCGCCCCCGCGTCCGAAGGTGCCTATCTCGTGGCCCTGGAGCACGGTCTCGACCTCAGCGCGCACCGGGCCCGCCTGCTCACGCGCGAGCTCGTGCGTCAGTCGGACCTCATCCTCACGATGAGCCCGCACCATCGTGCCCGGGCCGAGGCGCTGGGCGCCGACGCCAAGGCGCACACCCTGGCGGGTTACGCAGGTGAAGGCGACGACACCGAAGTGCCGGATCCTTATGGCAGCGACCTCGACGATTATCGCCTGGCCTTTGACCGGCTTACCTCGCTGATTGCTGTCGCGGCCGACCGGCTCGCGGCCGCCCGCTGAGATGCCGAGCCGCCGGCTTCGCGTCTTCGCCCTGCTGGGTGATCCAGTGGTGCATTCGTTGTCGCCCGCCATGTACAACGCCGCCTTCCGGGCGCTCGGCATCCCCGCCGTGTACGTCCCCATCCGCTGCAGCTCGCGTGACCTGCCCGGCCTGATGGGCGGCATCGCGCGCTCCGGCGGTGGCGGCAATGTGACGGTACCGCACAAGGAGCTCGCCGCGCGCCTGGTCCAGGACGCGAGCGAGATGGCCCGGGCGGCCGGCGCGTGCAACACCTTCTGGCGCCATGCGGAACGGGTGCGCGGCGACAATACCGACGTAGCGGGCGTGATCGCGTCAATGGCGGAGCTGGGGGTGTGCGGCGGTGCGTGGCTGGTGGCGGGCACTGGTGGTGCCGCGCGCGCGGTGGTCCTGGCGGCGAAGGAAAAAGGAGCACGTGTCGCCATCCGCTCGCGTGACCGCGCGCGCGCCGCCGAATTTGCGGAGTGGGTCACCAAGGTGGGCGCCGAGCCCGCGGTCGCCGAGGAGTGCGACGTGCTCGTCAACGCGACACCGCTGGGACTGCGCCGGGATGACGGGCCACCCATCCCGCTCGAGCTCGCGCCCGGCGCGAAAGCGGCGCTCGACCTGGTGTATGCCAGCGGCGAGACGCCGTGGGTCCATCATTGCCGGGCGCGCGGCCTCGAGGCGCGTGATGGCCGCACCATGCTGCTGGCGCAGGGCGTCGCGGCCTTCCGGCGCTGGTATCCCGACATGCCTCCCCCCGACGAAATCATGCGCGCGGCACTGCATGATGCGCTTCGCTGATCTCACCCGGCACTGGCGGCAGGCAGAGCGCGTGCTGCTCCCGCCTGCGTGCCTCCTCTGCAAGGCATCGGTCGCAGCAAGTGAAGGCGATTCGCTCATCTGCGGCCTCTGCCGGCGTCGCTGGCAGCCGGTGCCATCCCCGACCTGTTCGCGCTGCGGCTCGATGGTCGAAGGCAACGAAGCATGCACCTTCTGCGCGGACTGGCCGTCCGGACTGGAGCAGGTTGAGAGCGCCGTCTTTCTGGACGAGGGCGCCCGGCGCACGGTTCACGCCTTGAAGTACCGGGGTTGGTGGCGGGTGGCCGAACCGATGGCGCACGCCATGCGCGGACTGGCGCCGCTGCGGCCCGGCGCGGTGCTGGTGCCGATTCCGCTCGGCTCGCGCCGACATCGGCGACGGGGTTACAATCAGAGCGAGCGATTGGCGGCGGCGCTCGCAGCGCTGACTGGACTGCGCGTCAACGACCGGCTGGTCGTTCGTGCTCGGGAAACGCGTTCCCAGACCGCGCTGACGCCGGAAGCGCGCCGGGCCAACATCGCCGGCGCGTTCGAGGCCGCCGCCGCCGCGGGGGAACAATCCCTTGTTCTTGTGGATGACGTCTTCACGACGGGTGCCACGCTCCTCGATGCAGCGCGGGCGCTGAAGCAGGCGGGCGCCGCGTGGGTGGGGGCGGTTACCTTTGCGCGCGCCGGGATGTAGGGCCCGGATGCATCCGGCGCCTGCATCCCGGCGCGCAACGAAACCTCAGGTGGGAGTCGGCATGGCCATTCGGGTCGCGATCAATGGATTCGGGCGTATCGGGCGGAACGTGGTGCGGGCCGCCCGCAAGATGAACATCAACGATATCGACTTCGTGGCGGTCAACGACCTCACGGACGTGAAGACGCTGGCGCACCTGCTGCGCTATGACTCGGTGCACGGCAAATTCGACGGCACCGTCGAGGCCAGGGACGGCGCCATCGTCGTGGACGGCGACGAGATCAAGGTCCTCAGCGAGAAGGATCCCGCCCGGCTGCCGTGGAAGGACCTGAACGTGGATGTGGTCCTGGAATCCACCGGACGGTTCACCGACCGTGATGCCGCCGCGAAGCATCTTGCCGCCGGCGCGAAGAAGGTGGTGATTTCCGCCCCGGGCAAGCACGAGGACATCACGCTCGTGGTCGGGGTCAACGAGGAGAAGTACGACCCTGCCCAGCACCACATCATCTCGAATGCAAGCTGTACCACCAACTGCCTCGTGCCGGTCGTGCGCGTGATGCTCGATTCCCTGGGCTTCGTCCGCGGGTTCATGACGACGGTGCACTCCTACACCAACGACCAGAACATTCTCGACCTGCCGCACAAGGACCTGCGCCGGGCCCGCGCCGCCGCGATGTCCATCATTCCCACCACGACGGGCGCCGCCCGTGCCACCGCGCTGGTGATTCCCGAGGTGAAGGGGAAGATCGATGGCACCGCGATGCGGGTGCCGACGCCGGATGTGTCGATCGTGGCGCTGGCAGCGGTTGTCGAGAAGCCTACGACCGTGGAAGAGGTGAACAACGCCTTCCGCACCGCTGCGGCCGGACGCCTCAAGAACATCCTCGCTGTGTCGGATGAGCCGCTGGTGTCCGTCGACTATGTCGGCAACCTCGCCTCGAGCACTGTCGACGCGCTTTCCACCAGCGTGGTCGACGGCACCCTCGTGAATGTGACCTCGTGGTACGACAACGAAATGGGCTATTCGGCACGCTGCGTGGACCTGGTGCGCTACGTGGGGTCCAGGTTGTGAAGCGGACGCTCGAGTCGCTGGACCCGGGCGCGCTGGATGGCCAGCGCGCCCTCGTGCGTGTGGACTTCAACACGCCCATCGAGAACGGCCGGGTGGCCGATGACACGCGCATCCGGGCGGCGTTGCCCACCATCCGCTACCTGCGGGAGAAGGGGGCGCGGGTAGTGCTCCTTTCCCACCTGGGGCGTCCCAAGGGAGAGCGGAACGACCAGTACAGCCTGAAGCCGGTGGCGCGTGCCCTGGAAGGACTGCTGGGCGCACCGGTCACGTTCCTGGACGACCCGACCAGTGCCGAGGCGGCCACCGCCACGCGACGGCTGGCTCGCGGCGGCGTGGCGCTGGGTGAGAACACGCGGTTCTACCCGGGTGAAGAAAAAAACGATCCCGGCCTCGCGAGACAGTTCGCTGCGCTGGGCGATTTTTACGTCGATGACGCCTTCGGGTCGGCCCATCGGGCCCATGCCAGTACCGAAGCGGTGGCCCACCTCCTCAAGCCGGCGGTGTCCGGTTTCCTGATGGAGAAGGAACTCCGCTACCTGGGCGACGCGCTGCATGATCCCAGGCGGCCATTCGTCGCGGTGCTGGGCGGTGCCAAGATCTCGGGAAAAATCGATCTCATCGGCGCGCTGCTTCCCAAGGTGGACCAGATCCTCATTGGCGGCGCCATGGCGTGTACCTTCTTCCGTGCCATGGGACTGAAGACCGGCACGTCGCTGGTGGAGGAAGACCGGGTGGAGATGGCCGCATCACTGCTCCAGCAGGGCGGCCGCAAGATCGTCCTGCCCGCGGGCGCCGTGATCGCACAGAAGCTCGAGGCCCAAGCGGAAACCCGCACAGTGAAGCGTGACGCGATTCCCGACGGCTGGGCCGTGTACGACATCGACCCCATGACCGCGCAGGATTTCAGCGCGGCCATAGACCAGGCCGGCACCGTCATCTGGAATGGGCCGATGGGGGTCTTTGAGACCCCGCCATTCGACCACGGCACCATGGCCATTGCCAGCGCCATGGCGCGGGCGACCTCCAAGGGAGCCGTCACGATTGTCGGCGGCGGCGACTCGGCGGCGGCGGTGGCGCAGGCCGGGCTCGAAGCTCGGATGACGCACGTCTCGACCGGCGGGGGCGCGTCGCTGGAATTCCTGGAAGGGAAGACGCTGCCTGGTGTCGCCGCGCTGGACGACGCATGAACCGGCGGCGCATCTTCGCGGCCAACTGGAAGATGCATCACGGCCCCTCGTCGGCACGGGCCTTCCTCGAACGGTTCCTCCCCGCAATGCCGGCGGCACCTGGCCGCGCACTCTGGTTCTTCTCGCCGGGGCCATCCATCGAGGCGGTTGCGACGAGCGTGGTGAGCCGTTCCGACATCAGGGTGGGCGCGCAGAACGTGCACTGGGAGCCCAAGGGCGCCTACACCGGCGAAATTTCGGTGGAGATCGCGAAGGATGCCGGCGCCCAGGGTGCGCTCGTTGGGCACTCCGAACGACGCCACGTCTTTGGTGAGAGTGACGAGGCCACGGGGCTCAAGGTCCGCGTACTGCTCGACGGCGGGCTCGCTGCCATGCTGTGCGTGGGCGAGACGCTGGAGGAGCGCGAGGCCGGGAAAACCGAGGCGGTCTGCCTGCGCCAGCTTGGAGCAGGGCTCGCAAAGGTCCGTGCCGAAGAGCTGGATGAGGTGCTGATAGCCTATGAGCCGGTCTGGGCCATCGGAACCGGACGGAATGCCACACCGGGTGATGCCGCCGCCGTTCACCATACCTTGCGCGTGGAGCTGAAGCGGATGGGTGCCGCGGCGCCGGCAGTTCTCTACGGCGGCAGCGTGAACCTGGGAAATGTGCGGGAACTGATGGCGCAGCCGGAGATCGATGGCGTCCTGGTGGGCGGAGCCAGCCTGGACCCGGTCAAGTGGGCGGAACTGGTGGCATCGGGCAGCACCGGTTGAACCAGCGGCGGCGCCGGGCTAGATTTCCCGATTGTCTGAACCCGGGAAGCCCATGTTCTACCTGATTCTGGTCCTCCTCATCCTCGACGCGCTGATCCTGGCCACCGTCGTGCTGCTCCAGTCCGGTGAGGGCGGGGGGCTCGCGAGCCTTGGTGGCGGCATGACCGACCGCGTGGTCGGCGGCCGGCAGGCGGTGACGCTGCTGACCCGCATGAGCTGGTGGTGTGGCGGTATCTTCCTGGCGCTTTCACTGATTCTCTCCGTCATGGCGGCCGGCGGAGCCGGCGGCCCGAGTCGCAGTAATATTCAGGAGCAGATCCGGCAGTCGGCACCACCGGCCTCAGCGCCGAGCCAGCTGCCGATCGAGAACTCCGCCCCTGCACCTACCGGCGGCGCACCGTCGCCAACACCGGCGCAGTGAGCGGCAGCAACGAGCGGGGCGTCGGCAGGACCGATCGCCCCGCTTTTGTTCTCCTGGAAGACGGGACCTGGTTTGCAGGCACGTCGCCC
The DNA here is from genome assembly GCA_035708725.1 of Gemmatimonadales bacterium. Taxonomy (GTDB): domain Bacteria; phylum Gemmatimonadota; class Gemmatimonadetes; order Gemmatimonadales; family GWC2-71-9; genus CAMLHP01. Next base: position 24,457 of record DASTFH010000005.1, read on the forward strand.
TCCGAGCTTCCTCCCGCCTTCGCCGAAGTGGTCTTCACCACCAACCTGACCGGCTACCAGGAAACGTTCACCGATCCCAGCTATCTGGGCCAGATCGTGGTCATGACGGCCCCGATGATCGGCAACTACGGCGTGACGCCGGAGGACATGGAGTCAGGGCATCCCCAGGTGAGCGGCGTGATCGTGCGTGAGCTGAGCCGCCACCCATCCAACTGGCGTGCCAGTCTGCGGCTCGATGAATGGCTGGCGCAGCACCGGATCCCGGTGCTCGAAAATGTGGATACCAGGCGGCTCACCCGGCACCTGCGGGAATTAGGCTCCATGCGTGGCGTCATCGCGTTGGGGACCGAGCCCAGCGACGAGCTGCGGGGCCAGCTCGCGGCGAGCCCGGGAATGTCAGGGCAGGACCTCGCGTCGCGCGCCACGGTGGTGGAGTCCTACAGTGAGGGTGAGGGTCCGCACGTCGTGGCGTTCGACTTCGGCATGAAGCGGAACATCGTGCACATGCTGGTCGAGTCGGGTTGCCGCGTGACCGTCGTACCTTCAGAAACTACTGTAGCTGAGGTGCGTAAGCTCAATCCTGACGGGATCTTCCTGTCCAACGGGCCGGGCGACCCCGCAGCTGTTCAGTACGCGCTGCCAGTGATCCGTGAACTGGGCGACGCCGGAGTGCCGATGTTCGGCATCTGCCTGGGGCACCAGCTGATCGGGCTGGCCTATGGCGGCGCGACCGAGAAGATGCCCTACGGACATCGGGGAGGAAATCACCCGGTGCGCGACCTGCAGTCGGGCAAGGTCATCATCACCACGCAGAACCATGGTTTTGCGGTCAGAGGTGACGAGCAGGGTGTGCCCGGCGCACCTGATCTCGAGGTGACGCATCGTAACCTCAATGACGGCAGCGTCGAAGGCATTCGTCACCGGCAGTTGCCGATCTTCGCCGTGCAGTATCATCCTGAAGCGGCGCCCGGCCCGCACGACGCGTATCCCCATTTTGCCGAATTCCTGCGCTCCCTCGGTGTCGGCGGCCCCTCCGGCGCTCCAACCCCTTGACAGTCAACACTTAAGCCCGTACTATCGGCCCTGAGGCGCCTCCTTCCGCGTTCACGCCGGGCGCCTGAGTCTGTCACCCTCTGCGGGGGATGCATGACCAAGGCCGATCTCGTCGAAACGGTGACTGCCGCCATCGCGCGCACCGCCGGCCCCATGATTTCCAAGAAAGACTGTGCCCGGGTGGTTGACGCGTTCCTCGACGCCATCAAGGACGCCCTCAAGGATCAGCAGAATATCGAGATCCGGGGGTTCGGCACCTTCAAGATCCGCCGCCGCAAGACCCGCATGGCGCGGAACCCCCGCACTGGTGAGCCAGTGGAAGTCGCCGCTCGGCCCGTGCCGGTCTTCAAGCCCAGCAAGGAGTTGCGCACGCTGGTGGCGGATGAGGAGTCGCCTGAGTCGGCGGACCGAGGGCCGGATTCAGGGTTCAGGGGTTAGGGATCAGGGCCAGGGCTGTGAGACGAGCATCGATTCTTCCGCCCTAACCCCTAGCCCCTAGCCCCTCATCTCTGCCGTCAACCATGGCCATCACCGTCCACACCCTCCTGTTCGCCCGCTATGCGGAGCTGCTGGGCGCTGATCAGCTGACGTTGACCCTTCCCGAAGGCATCAAGGCAGGTGAGGCCGTGACGCAGGTGCGGAACCAGCACCCGGGCAACGCGCTGCCTTCCACTGTTCTCCTCGCGATAAATGGCCGTCAGGCCACGCTGGACCGTCCCCTTCACGACGGCGACGAACTTGCCATCCTGCCGCCGCTCGCGGGCGGTTGACATGTATCTCACCCACGATCCCATCGACCTTGCTGCCCTGATCACCCAGGTGAGCAGCGCCGAACATGGCGGCATCGCGACCTTCACAGGAGCGGTGCGGAGCTCGCACGCCAGTCGCGAGGTCGTGGTGCTCTCCTATTCAGCCTATGGATCGATGGCTGAGCACGAATGCGCGGCCATCGTCGCTGAGGCAGAAAAGAAATGGCCGGTGCGCGTGGCACTGGCGCACCGCATTGGTGATCTCGTCGTCGGTGACATCGCCGTGGCTGTCGCCACTGCCAGCGCGCACCGCGAGGAGGCGTTCGCTGCCTGCCGCTGGGTTATTGATCAGGTGAAAGCGCGCGTCCCCATCTGGAAGCGCGAGACCTACGCCGATGGCATGGTAGCGTGGGTGGATCCGACGGCACCGGATGGCATTGTGCTGGCGCGGCCCGACGCCGAGGCCGCGCGTGGCTGAGCCGCTCCTCGACGCACTCGGCAGGCCGCTTGGCAGTCTTCGCGTGAGCGTGACCGATCGCTGCAATCTTCGCTGCACGTATTGCATGCCGGAAGCGGACTACGCCTGGCTTCCGCGCGAGTCGCTCCTCACCTTCGAGGAGCTGGCTCGGTTGGCGCGGCTCTTTGCCTCACTGGGCGCCCGCAAGGTGCGGCTCACCGGCGGAGAGCCACTGCTTCGGCGCGACCTGCCCGAACTCGTACGAATGCTGGCGCATGATCCGCGGATCGATGATCTGGCCCTCACCACCAACGGCCTGCTGCTCTCACGACAGATCGATGCGTTGGCCGACGCGGGGCTCGGGCGCGTCACCGTGAGTCTCGATACGCTGAGCCCCGAGCGATTTCTCTCGCTGGCGCGGAGTCCGCGGCACGCCGACGTGCTCGATGGCATCGAGGCCGTGGAGCGGCGTGCCCTCGGCCTCAAGCTCAATACCGTCGTGATGCGTGGCGTGAATGACGACGAACTCGTGCCGCTGTTGCGATTCGCGAAGCAGCACGGGGCGGAGCTGCGCTTCATCGAGTACATGGATGTGGGCGGCGCGACAGGATGGTCAGCAGATGAGGTCGTCTCGCGCGCGGAGATGCTGACCTGTATCGGTGCGGAGTTCGGTCAGGTGGAGGAAGTTGCGGAGCCGGATTCTCGTGCACCGGCCGAGCGCTTCCGGCTTCCCGATGGCCAGACCTTCGGCATCATCGCCAGCACCACGGCGCCGTTCTGCCGCACCTGTGACCGGAGCCGAATCACGGCCGACGGCACCTGGTTCCTCTGCCTCTACGCTGAAGGTGGGCTTGATCTTCGTGCGCCGCTTCGTGACGGCGCGGGTGACGAGGAGCTTCGCCAGCTGATCGCGCGGCATTGGGCGGAGCGTCAGGACCGCGGTGCCGAACTGCGGGCGCAGGCCCCCGGCAGGACTCCCTTGTACCAGCTGCAGATGCTGCGAGCAGACCCCCACCGTGAAATGCACACCCGAGGTGGCTGACCACCATGGCCCTGCAAGTGGCGCTCATCGAACCCCGCATCCCTCCCAACACCGGCAACATCGCGCGGCTCTGCGCCGCCACTGACACTCCGCTGCACCTGATCGCACCACTCGGCTTCTCGATCGGCGATCGCGAGGTCAAGCGCGCGGGGCTGGACCACTGGGACAAGGTGGACCTCTGGGTGCACTCGGACTGGTTTGCCTTCCGGGACGCCATCAGCCGGAAGCGCTGCCTCTACTTTTCGGCGAACGCCGAGCAGGACTATCGCGAGGCACCGTTTCGGAGGAACAGCGTGCTGGTGTTCGGGAATGAAGTGGACGGCATGCCGGCGCGGATCCTGGAGAAGCACCCCGACCAGTGCTTTCGGATCCCGATGGAGGAATCGGTGCGGAGTCTCAACCTGGCCAACGCCGTGAGCATAGTGCTGTATGAGGGGCTAGGGAAGACGCGTCCCGCGTCCAACCCTTGGCCCTAACCCCTGTTCCCGTATAGATTTCGGCGCCTCGCGAAGAACAGCTCCCGGGGCGCCTTTCTCATTTCTCCTACCTGAGGACGATTCCGAGGATATGCTCAACAAGGTGGCGGTGGTCGGTGCCGGGCA
>DASTFH010000006.1:0-38388 GCA_035708725.1 Gemmatimonadales bacterium
TTCAGCGTTGATTCCCAGGCCGGATGGCCGTCCCACCTGGTTCATCACTGCTGGCGCTGTGAGTCCGACCGAGTCGCGGACCGGCCGTTCACAGGGCACCCCGAGGCGCCAGATCGGGGTGGACGAGGCACGCGACTGGCCTCGCCTGTCCAACTGGATCTCTCTCGGTCTTGGCGACAGACGATACCCTTGGGAAGTTCGCCCATCTCAACCGCGTCTCCAGCCAGACCGCGCTTCGCTCGCCGCACGAACCCGGAGTCCGCACACGTGACGAATCGCGTGAACCCAGTATCGTACTTGGCGATGGATCGCGCAAGTGCCTGATTTTATTCGGTTTAGCTCACTTCGATGTGGAAGGAATGTGGGCGGCCAAGTTCCTGTGGTTACAGCGCCTGGCGGCTACTTTCCACACCGTGTGGAGATGTGAATCCACACGGCTCAGCCCTTGTTCAAGGGATTGGGGCCTGCGCCAAGGGGCCGATTGGGGATCCGAAGCGCACTGAAGAAGTCGTCCGCCTCGCGGCTGTAGTGCTGCAAAGCCTCACGAAGCGACTCCAGCCAGGCGTTGCCGTAGCCGCGCAGTTCTTCGCCCTTGCCGGGCTGTGCCATGGCGCTGAAGGTCTTGCTGCAATCGGCAAGTTCGGCGCGCAGCTTGACGTATACCTTCAGGAATTGCTGCTGCTGAGCGGTTTCCAGCCTGGTTTTCATCGCATGAGTGCGCACTTCCCGCTCGGCAACCGGAACATTCCGAAGTGCGGCCTGGCACGAGAGTGCGATCTCACGTGCGCGCGACACGAGAGCAGCCGGGGAGGTCTGGCGAAAATCACGCTGCATGCGTGAGGCCCATCCCGACACCATGGCGAGCGTGTCACGCAGCTGATACATGGCGGACCGGAGCTCGATCTCATCAGGGGAGAGCGCACGATCGGGACGAATGACCGTGGCCTGGGCTGCAGCCATTGACGGAGCGGCCGCAACCAGCAGCATCAGCACAGCACTTCTCGACAGCAGTGACTTCATGTTTCCGCACCCACCTCGACATAGCGCCAGGAGGGTTCGCCTCCATTGGCAGTGAAGAGCACCCCGGCCCCACTCACGGCAAACCATCCGCCAACCATGGCGCAGGGGGGTTCAATGTGTTCCAGGATCGGTCCGAGCCAGCGGCGCAGATAGCGCACCTCAGGTGCGCGGCGCCCGAGCATGGCCACCAGCGCACCCGCGCCCGAGGTGGCCCGCAGGAAGTGCGCCACGGCGTGCGCCCGCTGGTTGAACTCGACCGCCTTGACGCCAGGTTCGTCGAACAGCACCGCGCCCTCAAAGACATCCATCGGCGGTGCATCGAGCCGAGGTCCAAGGTAGACGAAGCAACGCGAGCCGTTGTCGGTCTTCCGCTCAATGACCGCAGCCGCAGTCTCGCTGGTAAGACGGGCTGCGTGCAGCATGTCCTCGTCGCGGAGGATGCCCACGGCTCCGGTCCACTCCAGCGCGGACAGGGCGTTGTCCACCGGGCACCCGTACGCATCGTCAAAGGCCAGCAGCCTCGGCGCCTCGCCGGCTCGCATGACGAAGTGGGCCAGTCCTTCGGACCGGTCCGCGAAGGAGCGAATGACCAGCGTTGATGGTGTGGGCATGGGGGAAAGATAACGAGATGGGCAGGATGGGCGAGATGGGCTGGATGGGCGGGGACGTGCCCGTCTGGCCCATCCTGCCCATCCCGCCCATCTTGAATTGTGCCTCTCACGCTCACTACCGCCACTTACCCTTCCCCGATCGGGCCGCTGAGTCTGGTCGAGGGTCCTGAGGGACCACTGGCGGTCGGATTTCCCGGCCGCGCGGGGCGGTTGCACTGGCAGGTACAGGTGCGGGGCGCCGCACCCGACATCCGCGTGAGTGAGGGACCGTGCCCCCGGACCGCCGCCGCGCTGGATGCCTATTTCGCCGGCCGGCTCAAGCGCTTTCGCTTCCCCTCGTACCTCGAGCGCTGGTTCGGCCTCTCCGAGGCTCAGGCGGCGGTGACCCGGGAAATGTGCCACATCCCCTTCGGTGACACCCGCACGTACGGCGACATCGCCCGAGTGACTGGGCTGCACCCGCGGATCGTGGGCCAGATGGTTGGCGCCAACCAACTGGCCATCCTGGTGCCCTGCCACCGGGTAGTCGGGGCCCGCGGCGCGCTGGTGGGTTACGGGGGCGGGCTCAACCGCAAGCGCTGGCTGTTGGCGCATGAGGTTCGGAATGGCCAGATGGTGCTTCGGGGGTAGGGTATGGGGCGTGGGGGTCACGAGTTTCCCAGCCCCATGCCTCAAGCCCCGTGCCCCATGCCCCATGCCCCATATTGACAAGCTCCAAACCGCGCCGCAGCTTAGAACATGACACGGCAGGCACCTTTCTATTCCTGATTGCATCATGCACGACGGCCGTCCGGACAGTCGTTCCGACGGTCTTTTTATTACCTGGCCACTCGGGCCAGGAGTCTGACCGGGGCCATTGGCCCCCCACAGCAGAGGTTTTCCGCAATGGCGAAGGGCACGGTAAAGTGGTTCAATGACGCGAAGGGCTTCGGGTTCATCGCGCAGGAAGGCGGCAAGGACGTCTTCGTCCACCACACCGCTATCACGATGGACGGCTTCCGGTCGCTCTCCGAAGGTGACCAGGTCGAGTTCGACATTGTCGAGGGCCCCAAGGGGCTGCAGGCGGCCAACGTCAGAAAGGCCTGATCTCCGCGCCATTGCGCGCCTGGCAGGGGCCGGGTGTTGGGGCGGCACGCAAGCCGCCCCTTCATCCGGCCCCTGCACTTTCCCGGCGGTGTTCTTCTTGCGGTACGATTCCCCGACCTTTGCCTGGATGCCTCGATGCACCCACGTCGCCTGCTCGCACAGTTCGCCATTTCCTCGGCGATTGCCGTCCTCGCTGTCCTGACCGCTGACACCACCACTGCCCGGGCGCAGGAGATTGCACCCGATACCAGTGCGCTCCAGTTCCTCGGTTTCCACGCCGGCGACCCGCTCGTCGACGTCGCGGCGCGGATGCAGGCGCTCGGAGGTTCGTCGCTTCGTTGCGATCGTGCACGCCGTGACCGCCATGTCATGGAGTGCCGAGGCACCGTCCCCGATCCGGTGCGCGGCAGCAACGTCAAGGTGTGGCTCTCCGCCATCGACTCGATGGCCGCCGTGCTGACGCTCTCCTCCGATGTGGGACCCGACCAGCTCGACGGCTGGCGTAATGCACTCGAACGCGCCTACGGGCGGGTGGGCGCCGAAGTCCAGGGTCCACAATGGATGATGCAGTGGGTACGGCAGGGACGCATGATGCGGCTCACCTGGCGCGTGGGCGGCGGTGAGCGCGTGGCATCGGTCAGTCTGGTCGACGGTCGCGTGCTGGACGCGTGGGGCAGGAACCGACCACGGGGCGGCTGAATTCGGATTACTACGGAGGCCACCACAAGGTGGCCTCTTTTTTTTTCGCGCCTCTTTCCCTAACCTAGTGGACAGTTTCCCCCCCATTCCATCCACGGCGGCGCGACCTTCGCCCGCTTGCGGAGAGCTTGAGTGCCCCAGTTTCGCCGTCTCCTGCCGGCCGTGGTGCTGTGTGCGCTGGCGGCCTGCAACAGCTCCAAACCGATCACCGTTGGTCTCGCTGGCGCGTTCGATGACCCCGTGGGCCGGCCCATGAAGCTTGGCGCCGAACTCGCCGTCGAGGAGATCAACGCGGCGGGCGGCGTCAACGGCCGGCCTATCGAGCTCCTTGAGCGCAACGACTACGGCGACGCGGACTCGGCAGTCGTCGCTGCCGCCGCGCTCTATGCCAGCAAGGCCGTCGCCGTGATCGGCCACCTCTTCTCGGGCACCACGCTGGCCGCCGCGCCGGTCTACAACGGCGGCGCCAACCCGATCGTGGCGATCTCGCCCTCCTCATCCGCTCCCGAGGTCCGCCAGGCGGGGCCCTGGATCTTTCGCGTCTGCCCCAGCGACAACGAGCACGGCGAGGCACTGGCCCGCTGGATTCGCGAGCGGCTCGGGCTGTCGCGCGGCACGGTGTTCTACCTGAATGACCCGTATGGGCGCGGCGTCCGCCAGCGCTTCGCGGCCGAGTTCACCAGGCGCGGCGGAGAGATCATGGCCCAGGCGCCCTATCTCGGCACCGAGCCCGACGTGGGGGTGTATCTCGACCGGCTGCAGCGCGATGGCGGCAGCCAGTTCATCGTGGATGCCGGCAACCGGAGCGAGGCCGAAGCCATCCTGCGCCAGGCGCATGCACGCGGCATCAATGTGCCGCTCCTCGGCGCCGATGGACTGGAAGGCATCGAGCAGGCTGGTGACCTGGCCGAGGGCGTCTATGAGACCCTGGCCTACCTGCCCCAGCTCGAGACAGCGGCCAACCAGCGGTTCGTGGCTGCGTACCGGGCACGCTATCCCGATGAGCCACTGCCCAACCAGCCGGCGGCCGCCTCCTATGACGCCCTGCACATCCTGTCGCGAGTGATGCGCGACCACGGCACCGGACGAGCCCAGATTCGCGACGGCCTGCTCGACGTCAACCTGCAGCATCCCTACGATGGCGTCACCGGCCGCATTGCGTTCGATTCGCTGGGCGACGTGCCCACGCGCGAGGTGTACGTCGCCGTGGTGCGGAACGGCGCGCTCCGGCTCGCGGGAGGCCAGTAACCATGCTGCAGAGTCTCCGAAGCCGTATCGCGGCGACCATGGCATTGCTGATCCTGCTGGTGCTGCTGATCGCGGTCATCGGCGTGAATGCCATCATCTCGCTCGGACGCGCCGCTGACCAGCAGCTGGGCGCGGTCGTGCAGGGCAGCCGGCTTTCCACCGGGCTCGTCGGCACGGCGACCGCCGAGGTGCGCGCCGCGGAGAAGTACCTGGCCCGGCCCGATCCCGCCGATATCGAGGAGTTCATCGCCAACGGCGATTCCACCTACGACTACCAGCGGCAGTTCCGCGACCTGCCTGGTCTCACGACCCAGGACCAGCTCACGCTCAACCAGATGGCCACGTCGCAGGCGGAAGCGGAGGTGGCCTATGCCAGGGCGCACGCACTGGCCGACGTCGGGAAGCTTGATGAGGCGCGCGCTGCGGCCGCACTCGCCGAGGAACCGAGCAATGCCCTCCTCACCAACGTCAGCAGGCTCTCCGCGGCGCAGGGTGAGCGGGCGCGGATACAGGCGGGCGAGCTCAGGAATCAGGCGGGCAGGCGCAGGAACACGCTCTGGCTCCTGTTTGCTGCGGTGCTCCTGATCGGGATCGGCGCGTCGAGTGCCACCATCCGCGCGGTGGACAGTCCCCTGCGGCGCCTCATCGGCGCGGCCGACCGGTTCGGCGGCGGCGACCTCCGGCCGCTCGCCCTCGGCGCCATGCCCACCGAGCTGGAGCGGCTGGGCCGGGCAATGGACGACATGGGCGCCAGGCTGCGCGAGGTGGTCGGATCCGTCACCCGCGAGGCCAACACGATCACCGCAAGTGCCACCGACTTCAGCGCCATGAGCGAGGAGCTCGCCGCGTCGAGCGGTGAGATCTCCACTGCGATGGTTCGCGTGGCGACAAGCGCCGAGCAGCAGCGGAGCGGCATGGACCAGGCCGGCGCCCTGCTGGAGGCGCTGCGTGCGGCCTCCGCCAGCAACGCGCAGGCGGCCACGCGCGTCGTGCACCTCGGTGACCGGATCCGCACGCTCGCGGCCGAGCATCGAGCCGACGTGGAGAATGCCGGCCGCACCCTGCTGGACGTGCGCGAGGTGGTGCGGACCTCAGCACGCCAGGTGCAGGAGCTGGCGCGACAGAGCGAGGCGATCACCGATTTCATCGACCTGATCAAGCAGATCTCGTCGCAGACCAACCTGCTGGCGTTGAACGCGGCCATCGAAGCGGCGCGGGCGGGCGAGCATGGACGCGGCTTCGCCGTCGTGGCGGAAGAGGTGCGCCGCCTCGCCGATTCCAGCGCCAGTGCCGCGGAAGAAGTCACCAAGACGGTGGAGTTCATCCGCCGCCAGATCCGTGACGTCTCGGGAACCATGGAAGTGGGATCCGCCAAGGTAGCCGGGGTCGAGGGTACGGCACATGCCGCCGCCAACGCGCTGGACGAGATTGCGAAGGCGGTCGAGGAAGTCCACGAAGCGGCGAGCGCCGTGTCACGCGAAACCCAGCAGAACCGCGAGATTGCCGATGAGCTGGGCGTGCGGACGGCGCAGGTGGCGCAGAGCGCCAATGATCACGCCGCCGCGAGCGAGGAAGTCACGGCGGCGGCAGAAGAACAGAGCGCCAGTACGGAAGAGATGGCGTCGTCAGCGAGCGAGCTGCTGCAGGGAGCCCAGCGGCTGGGCGAGGCGATCAGGGATTTTCAGACGTGACACGTAGGAGCGCAATGCGTTGCGCCCCTACGTGTCACGTCACCGTTTCACGCCCTTCTTCACGGGCTGCGGCTTCTTCACGGCCTTCTTCGGCGCCTTGGCGACTTTCTTCGCCGGCGCCGCTTTCTTTTTCGCCTTGGGCTGCGCGGCCTTGGCGTGGGCCTGCGCCTTCTGGGCGGCGTTCCGGTCCAGGCGCTTCTGGTTGGCTGCCCGCACGTCTTCCAGGACCCGCTCTGCCTCGCTCTCGGTCAGGAGGCTCCGGCGCACGGCATATTGCAGCAGCTCCTCGGCGTCGGCCACCCGGAACTCGTCGAGTCGCGCCGCTGCACGGGAGAGGTGGACGATCGCATCGGCCACCGGATTGCGCAGCACATGCGCGATGCCGGGCAGGGTCTCCATGAGCGACGAGATCTGCGAACCGCCGAGTTCGGTACCCACCGGGCCTCCTTGAGAAGGGTCCGGCCGAACGTGGGCCGGTCACTCTGGGACGCCCGCAACGTATGGAGCAGTTGGCGGATGTCAAGAAATGCAGCGTAGTTGCTGGAGCTACTTATGGTCGAGAGGTCAAGGAGTCAAGGAGTCAAGGAGTCGAGGGGTCAGGAAATGCGCTCGACCTCTTGACGTCTCGATCCTTCGACCTCCTCGACCGCCCTACTTCACCACCGCCACTCCGACATTCCCGTCCCGGCGCAACACATTGACACTCACATCCTCGTCGTGGCGGATCAGCTCGAGGTCCACACTGGCGTCGTCCACAACGAGGTCCTGGATCCGGATTTCCTCCAGGAACGGCGGCAGGAACGGCTTGGTGAAGCTGATCCTCCGCTCGGCCCCACGGATCTCGAGGCCGAGACAGGCTTGAAGCAGGAGCCAGCAGGCACCCGATGCCCAGGACTGGGGCGAGCAGGAGACCGGGTAGAGGGTCGGACTCTCGCCGGGTCGGCGGCGAAAGCCGCAGAAAAGCTCCGGCATCCGGTGAAGGTCAAAGAAGAGGCTCGCATCAAAGAGCCCGGTGAGCACGGCGGCGGCATGATCGCGCAATCCATAACGGGCAAACCCGGCCGCGATCAGTGAATTGTCATGCGGCCACACCGATCCGTTGTGGTACGACATGGGGTTGTAGCGCGACTCGGTGGCGGAGACCGTGCGGATTCCCCAGCCGGAGAACGCCAGCTCGCTGGTGAGCGTCGCCGCCGTCCGGTACGCGCGCTCGGCGCTCACGATGCCGGTGTAGAGGCAGTGGCCGGGATTCGATGTGCGGACGCGGCAGGGCTGCTTCTGGCCGTCGAGCGCCAGCGCGTAGGTCGAGAGATCCTCGCACCAGAAGGTGCGCTCGAAATGCTCGCGCAGTGCCTCCGCCTGCAGCGTCAGCGCCCTCGCACGGTCGGTCTTTCCCAGCGCCGACGCAATCGTGGCCGCCGCCCTCCTGGCGGCGAAGGTGTAGCCTTGCACTTCGCAGAGCGCGATCGGACCATGGGCCAGCGTACCGTCGGCGTGGAAGACCGAGTCGTGGGAATCCTTCCAGCCCTGATGGATCAGTCCCTGCTTTCCCCGGCTGGCGTACTCGACGAACCCGTCGTTGTCAGCATCGCCATAGATGTCGATCCAGCTGAGCGCGCGCTCGACGTTGGGCCAGAGCTCATCCGCCAGCTGGAGGTCGCCCGTGCGCTCCAGGTAGGCGCCCGCCAGCATGACATAGAGCGGCGTCGCGTCGACCGTGCCGTAGTAGCGGCCGAAGGGAACCTCACCGAGGGCGGCCATCTCACCGGCGCGCGTCTCGTGGAGAATCTTGCCGGGCTGGGCATCCTGCTCCGGAATCTCGGCGTCGGCCTGGGTGGCCGCGAGGTAGGTGAGCACGCCGCGCGCGACGGACGGATTGTACCAGAGGTATTGCAGCGCGGTGATGATGCCGTCCCGGCCGAACGGCGTGCTGTACCAGGGGACGCCAGCATAGGGATATTCGCCCCACGCGGTGGACGTCTCCATCATGTACAGATCGGCGGCGGAACGATTGAGCCAGTCGTTGAACGGCTCGTTGGACGTGAACACCCGCGGATCACCGGCGCGGGCGGAATCCAGGGCGTCCACCGCTTTCCGTGCTGCTTCGTCGTACCAGAGACTCCCCCCCACCGATTCGTCGCCCTGCTGCACTTCATGCGTGGCGGCGGTCTCTTTCTGTTCGCAGGCAATGGCCCAGCGTACGTTCGCCTCGCCGCCGGGCGGCAGCCGGAACTCGAACGCTGCCCCCGTCTCATGCAGCTCCTTCGGCGCCGGCTTGAAGGCAATGCGAGTGCGACGGACGCGGCCATCGAGCCCCTTGTAGCCCAGCACCAGCATGTCGTCACTGCGCTCGGCCGGCAGCCGGCAGCCGCGGCGCTCGCGCTCGGCGCCCCGCACCTCGAAGATGTCCACGAAATCGGCGTCGAAGGCGAGCGAGAGCGAGAAGACCGCCTCGGTGCGGCCGTAGTTGTGGAGCCGAAGCCGCTCGTGACAGGCGGAATCCCAGAGCACCTTGCTGCGGAAGATGTGAAGCGTGCCGCGTGGGATGGCGAGCTCGCCATCCTGCCAGATGTCCGGGTTCATCAGGTCCACGGCCATGATGGCGTTGTCATCCTTGATCGTGGAGCTGAGCAGCAGCGGACGCTGGGCCGAGAGCCGGAGCACCAAACCAGAGAGGAAGCGCGTGTCCTGGTGGTAGATCCCGAATTCGCCCATGCCGAGCGTCTCGATATCGCCGAACCGGTCGAAGATGGCGAAGGTATCGCCCTGCTTCAGGACCTGGGTCCGGTCGTCGATCCGCGCCGAGGTGGAAAGGATGTAGAAGGTGTCGCTGATGCGAACGACTTCCTCGGTCATCAGCCTGCCACCTTCAGGAGCGGCGTCGGATGCTGGTGGATCAGCCGCTCGTACACTCGCACGTATTCCCGCGCCATGCGCTCGGCGGTGAATCGCTCCTCGAAGATTTCCCGGCAGCGCTGGCGGCTGAGCTCGGGCACCCGGCGGACCGCCTCGATCGCCTCTTCCAGGGTATCCACAATGAAGCCGCTGCGCCGGTGCTCCATCACCTCGGGCACGGAGCCGTTGCTGTAGGCGATGACCGGCGTGCCGCACGCCATCGCCTCGATCATCACGAGACCGAATGGCTCGGGCCAGTCGATCGGAAAGAGCAGCATCGAGGCGTTGCCAAGGAACTCGTCCTTTTCCGCGTCGCCGATTTCTCCCACGAACTCGATCAGCGGATGCTCCAGCAGGGGCTCGATCGCGGTCGCGAAATACTCCTCGTCCACGGCATCCACCTTGGCAGCGATGCGGAGCGGCATCTGGACGCGCTTGGCGATCTCGATCGCGCGGTCCACCCGCTTCTCGGGCGAGATGCGGCCCAGGAAGGCGAGATACTGCCCCGGCTCGGGGCGAAAGGAGTAGAGATCCCCGGGCAGGCCGTGGTACACCGTGGCCTGCCAGTTGGCCCACGGAATCGGCGTGCGCTGCGAGGTGGAGATGGAGACGACCGGCTCGTCGGGGAATTCCTGGTAAAGCGGAACCAGGTCGGGAATGTCGAGCCGCCCGTGCAGCGTCGTGACGCGGTTCAACCCTTCCCGGCGCGACAGCCCGAAATGCAGGTAGTCCACGTGGAAATGGATGATGTCGAACTCGGCGGCGCGGCGGTACACCTGCTCCAGCATGACCACATGGTGCGCCATCTGGTCCACGCAGTGCCTGTCGAGCCGGAGCGATCGGCGACAGCCGCTGACGAACCGGGCCCTGGTCACCGAGTCGCCGCTGGCAAAGAGCGTGACATCATGGCCCTGGCGGACCAGTTCCTCAGTCAGATAGGAGACGATGCGTTCGGTGCCGCCGTAGTACTTGGGGGGCACGCTTTCATAGAGTGGTGCAACCTGGGCAATACGCATATATGCACTGCACGTGATGCGAGTCACAATCGGGAACGGCGAGTTGCTTGTGCATGGTAGGCGAGATGGGCAGGACGGGCAAGTTGGACGAGGGACGAGGGACGAGGGACGAGGGACGAGGGAGGCGAAGCTAGCCGGCTCATAGCTTTCAGCGCTCAGCGTCACACCTCCATCAAGTCCCGGCCCACCACGATCCGTCCCTTGAAATATTTCCCCGCCGCCTCGGCCCACATGGCGTCGCTGATGGGCGGGTCTTCCGCCGGCACGAAGTGCGAGAGCACCAGCGTCTTCACGCCGGCTGCCGCCGCCACGCGCCCGCAATCCTCCGCGCTGGTGTGGCTCGCGAGCAGGTGCTTCCGGAGTGGTTCCGCGTTGGCTCGGCCCACGACCATCTTCTCCACCGCCGCGGGATAGAACGCTTCGTGCACCAGCACGTCGGCGCCCCTGGCCAGCTGCACCACAGCGTCCGAGCGTGCGGTGTCGCCCGAGATGACGATGCTGCGATCAGGCGCGTCGAAGCGATAGGCGTACGCCACCGGCACCATGGGATGCTGCACCTGCGCCGCCATCACCCGGAGATTCTCGTCCTCCATGACCAGCCCCGGCCGGGCAATGTCATGCGCATGGATCAACCCGCCCAGCGGCGGCCGGCCTTCATCCACGACGCGCACATCGATATCCGGCTTGCTCATCTCGAGGAAGAGCTCGGTGATGCGCGTGAGCGGCGGCGGTCCCCAGCTGTCCACCCGATGCGCGAGCCCGCTGGCCCAGAAAAGCAGGAGGAGATTGCCGTAATCGGCGTTGTGGTCCGAATGGTGATGGGTGATGAAGATGTGACGCAGTGCCTGGAACGGCACACCCGCACGCACGGCCTGCCGCGCGACGCCGTCGCCACAGTCCACCACATAGGCCGAGTCGCCAGCGAGAATCACCTGCGCCGGCCCCGAGCGCGTGCGCTTGGGGGTGGGGCCGCCGGCGGTGCCGAGGAGGATGAGACGGGTGCGAGACGGAGGAGCCTGAAGGGAAATCGGGATGCCAGCCGCCAGCGTGAGCGCGCCTACTGCCGCAACGAAGTCCCGACGGCTGGGGTCGTGGGTCATGGGTCGTGGGTCATGACTCACGACTCACGACCCAAACGGCCATACCACATAGCGCCCCTTCCGCGCCACGTGCCACCAGATGCCGCCGAAGTAGAGGGCGAGCACTCCGAGCAGCACCGTGCCCCATCGATGCGCGGGGATGCCAAGGACGACCGCCACGACGCCGGCAGCGATCCAGATGACGCCGATCACGCCGGCGACGATGCGAGAGAGCGTGCTGAGAGTTTGATGCATCCAGTGCCAATTGTAGGCGGTGGAAGTCAACGGTCAACGGTCAACGGTCGGCCGTGGACCTCATCACCTTCCCGCTGGCACCCACGCCGGATCGTAATCCGCAGCCTCCGGCGGCGAGAGCACCGAGAGGTTCGTGCCATCCCCGCTGATCACGAAGATCTTCGACTGCTGTCCGACGTTCGCCGAGTAGGCGAGTCGCTTCCCATCAGGGGACCAGGTCGCTCGGCCGTAGCCGTTGTAGGTACCGGCCAGTTTGCGGAGGCCGCCTCCGTCCGCTCCGATGACGTAGAGTCCCTGCCCGACACTGTCATAGCCGAAGAAGGCGATCATATCACCGGCAGGCGACCAGACGGGCGCCACCGCGGTGACTGAATACGGCGTGATCCGCCTGGGCTGCTCCCCCGAAGGGGCAATGGTGTAAATGCCGTACACGCTGTCGCGACTCGACGTGAACGCGATCCGGCTTCCATCTGGAGCCCAGGCCGGCTCCCGGTCATCGGCAGGATTCGTGGTGACCCGCACCCGCTGTCCGCCATGGGTGTCCATGACGAAAATGTCGGCACCATCCACGACACCATTGTCGTAGGCCAGCCGCTCACCGTCGGGCGACCAGCTGGGCCAGAGTTCCGGCGTGACGAAGCCGTCGCTGGTGACGTTCGTGAGACCGGTGCCCGCCGGGGTGAGCGTCCGGATATCGCCGTCGTACTCGAAGGCGATCCGGGTGCCCGCGGCGTTCGAGACGGGCAGGAGCCAGGCAATGGGACCGAGTGGGCCACTGTCCACGGGCGGGGAAATCCGGCGCTGATCGGTGCCGTCCGGCCGCATGCTGTAGAGCAGGGCTTCGCGACGGAAGACGATGCGCGCTTCCGGGATGGCGTTGGGATCGGACGGCTCGCCGCAGGCGGCGAGGGCCAGCAGCACAAGGCAACAGCGGACTCCGCTCGCCGTCACGGTCACTGCCGGCGAGCGATGCTGTCGAGTGTGACGAGATCACCCACCATGCAGATGCTCGCGCCGGAAGCGCCACGCACCACGGCGTGCACTGGAAGGCTGTCGATCTTGAGCTCGACTGGCAGGTTCACCGGTTGGTACTGCGCTCCCGGTGCTTGAATGACCCAGCACCCGCCCTCGATACCGATGAACCGCACCAGGCCATCGACGGATCGGGCTTCGTTCTCCGCCAGTGGCATGTCTGGCTCCTCCGGTGTGCCCTTGCAGGCGGACAGAACGTTGAGGAGCAGCAGCGGCACGATGCAGGCGAACCTTGGCATGCTCATACGCTCCTCCACGGTGTCACGGCCTACGACGCCGCGCGGCAGTGGGCGTGCACAGCGGAGGGCTGCTGGACGCAGGACGCCGGGCGACGGACGCCAACAGCCAGCAGCCAGCAGCCGGCAGGCGTTGACCGTTGACCGTTGACCGTTGACCATCCACCCTCGTCCCTCGCCACGACCCTCGACCCTCGACCCATCGAACGCTAATATCCAGCTTCCCGCTCCCCGAGGCCTCCATGCGTCGCTGCCTGCTCAGCTGCGTCCTCCTCATGCTTGCCGCCGCGCCCCTGCGCGCGCAGGGTCTCCGCGACAAGGTATCAGAGCTGTTCATCTTCGGCGAGGGAGAGGAGCCCCTCTTCCTGGGTGGGACGGGCAGCCCGAACAATCCCGAGACCATCCGCCTTCACGGCGACCATTTCGTGCCGGCGGCCGTGGCGAGCAACGGGTCGATCATCAGCTTCCTCACCAACGCTGTCGGTGGAAGCCTCGGGAGCCTGCCGATCAGCGCCGCCAGTGGCGGCTCCACGTTCCGCTTCGAGGGCGGTGTGCCGGTGCGCACGTCGCTGTCCGCCGGCCCGGTCTTCGGTGAGCGCGCCCAGACACTGGGGCGTGGGCGCATGTTGCTGGCCGTCCATCGCTCGGGCGCACATTTCCGTACATTGCGCGGCGTGGACTTGAGCAACCTCGAGTTCACCTTCACCCACGCCAACTCGGACTTCCCCGGCTGTGACTCGATCGCCGGCGGCGACTGCTCCAAGCTGGGAATTCCCGAGCTGGAGAATGCCACCATCGACCTTCGGCTCGACCTCGACGTGAACCTCACTGTCACGTCCTTCGTCGCGACCTACGGACTGACCGACCGGGTCGATTTCGGCGTCGTGCTGCCGGTCGTGAGCACGTCCATCCATGGCGAGAGCGAAGCCCAGATCGAGCCGTTTGGCGGCGGCCAGGCGGTGCACTTCTTCGCGGGCACGCCGGACAATCCGGTGCTCACGGCGTCACGGTTCGTGGATGGCTCGGCGACCGGACTGGGCGATGTCGCGGCGCGCGTCAAGATCAAGCTGCGTGAGTCGATGCCGCTGGCCGTGGGCATCCTGGCGGAAGGCCGCTTCCCCACCGGCGACGAAGACGACCTCCTCGGCGCCGGCAGCTTTGCCGGTCGCGGCCTGCTCATTGCGTCGGGCCGCTTCGGCGCCTTCTCCCCGCACGGCAACGTCGGCTACACCTACCGCGGCGGGAAGAGTGATACCGACGCGTTGCTGGCGACGGCGGGGTTCGATCAGCTGCTGGCGCCCTGGGCCACACTGGCCGTGGATCTGGTCTCGGAATTTCAGGTTGGCCGCAGCGACGTGCAAGTGCCGGAGGACGTGGTGATCGAGGCACCGTTTCGCCGGGTCATCCATACCTCGAACCTGCCTGACCGTCGCGACGACCTGATCAACGGATCGATGGGCATGAAGTTCACGACCCAGCAGGGCCTGACATTCATCGCGAACGCGGAGTGGCCGCTCAATCGTGGCGGCCTCAGGCCGGATCTGTTCTGGACGTTCGGGGCGGAGTACAGCTTCTAGGGCTTGGGGCATGAGGCGGAGGGCACAGGAGGTCCCGAGTCACGAGTTCCCGCGCTCCCTTGTGTCTTGGGCCTCACGCCCAACGCACCAAGCCCTACCGTATCCCCACAACCACCCACTCATCTCCCGCTGTGCGCGCCAGGCGCATGCTCACTGTCGCCGGTTGCCGCTCGGCGCGGCCGCTCGTGCCGTTCTGATAGGCATACTGGCCGGTAAGCATGGCCTCGGCGGAGTCGCCGCGGACGGTGAGGGAGGAGATGGCGAAGGTGGCCTGGACGTCGTTCACCGCGTCGAAAAACTGGCGCCAGTTGCGCTCCTGCTCGGACGTCAGGCCCGGATATACCTGCCGGATGCGGTCCGTGCTCTCCGATTCGATGGCCGAGGCGTAGTCGCGCACTCGCCGCTGGATGGCGGGCCGCGGATCCTGCCGTTGCGCGGCCACCGGCGCCGGCGCCGGCGGCGCCTGGACCGGCGGCTGCGCCGGTGTCGTCGGCGTGGTGGGCGCCGGCTTGATCACGATCCCGGCCCACATCGCACGCGCCGCCGAGTAGGCCATGCCGGCCTCGGTGTACCGCCGAGCGCCGCGTAACGAATCGCCGCCCTTTAGCAGACTGTCCCCGGCGGCAAGCTCGGCCGGCGTGGCACCGGCGGACCGGGAGGCGCCGCGCGCGTCGAGCGCCGCGGCGCGCAGCTGCATGGTGATGGCGGTGTCCGGGGTCACCCGCACGACTGGGGGAGGGCCTGCCTGGCGCTGCGCGCGCGAGGCTGGCGGCTCCGCCGCGCGGGGCGGCGTACTGTCCAGTGGAGCTGGTGCGGGCGGGGCAGCCATGCGCTCCGTGACAGATGAATCGGGCACTGGAGCGGCGGGTTGGCCGCCGTTGGCAGGAACGTTGCCCTCGCGAAGCAGCAAGACCAGCATGAGCACCACGAGCCCCACACTGGCCGTGCCCACGAGCAGCAGCAGAGCGCGGCGCATTGCGGGCGGGGATGAAGCAGTCGGCACCGCCCCCGACGAGCGAGCGGCAAGCGGGGTGGCAAGCGTGGGGGTCGAGCCGGAGACCGGCGTGGCCATCGAGTCGAGCGCGTGCAGGATGTCCGCGGCGCTGGCGGGCCGGTCGGCGGCGTGCTTTTCGAGGCAGCGCATCACCAGTGCAGCAAGCGCTGCGGGGACGCTGGGCCGAAGCCGCTGCACCGATTCAGGTATCTCGGTGACGTGCGCCGCGAGCGTGGCCTGCGCCGATCGCCCCTGGAACGGGGCCCGGCCCGAGAGCATCTCATAGGCCATGACGCCGAAGGCGTAGATGTCCACGCGGAAATCCATGCCTGCATCACCGACCGCCTGCTCCGGCGCCATGTAGGCCGGCGTGCCGAGTGCCATGCCAGTCGAGGTGAGCGCCACGTGCCCGGTGGTGGTCGCATCCGAAATGGCCTTGGCCACGCCGAAATCCGCGACCACGGCGGAGCCGGCGGAAAGCAGCACATTGTCGGGCTTGATATCGCGATGCATGATGCCCTGCGCGTGGGCGTAGGCAAGGGCGGAGGCCACGTCGCGCAGGAGCCGCACCGATTCCGCAATGGGCAGCTCCCCATCCCGGGCAATGCGGGTGCGGAGCGATTCCCCTTCGACGTAGGGCATGGTGAAGTACGGCAGTCCCACTGCCTCACCGACGGTGTGGACCGGTACGATGTGAGGATGCTGCAGCTTGGCGAGCAGGAGGATTTCGCGGCGGAAGCGGTCGCCGCTGACGCCGGCGGCAAGGTCGGGCGAGAGCACCTTGATGACGACGCGGCGGCCCAGGGCGGTCTCGTGCGCCAGAAAGACACGGGACATCCCGCCGCCGCCGAGCTCGGTGTCGAGCGCGTAGGAATCGCCGAGCGCCGCCGCCAACTGCTCGCGCAGATCCGTTTCACACCTCGCGGCTGAGGAAGGTTCGGCTCGAGGGACCGTGGAGGGTCAAATATCCCGCAGGGGGGCACGAGTCACAAGTCGCAGGGCGCAGGTCGCGAGTCGCAGGTCGCGACTACTTCACCTCCAGCCAGCCCACTTCGTCGTATGCTCGGTGCGGCAGGCAGAAGAACCGGTACGTGCCGGCCGGCATCTTCGGGGAGAGCGTCACCACGTATTCCCGCCCCTTGGAAAGCAGGGGCCCCGACAGCTCTCCCACCCGGTCGGGCATGCCGCTGTTGAGCGCATCGCGCGCGGCGGCGGAGATGTTCTTCTCGAACGAAATGGCGTGCCTGCCATCGCCTTCAATGCGGAACACGATCACGTCGCCGGGCTTCGCGGTGACGGTGGCCGGCGAATACGCGTATTCGTCCCTGGCCGCGTCACCGTTGACGTGCACCAGGTGGCGCGTCTGGGCGGCGAGCGGCGTGGCGCTCAGGAGCATGGTCGAGGCAAGCAGAATGAAACGCATGGAACCCCTCCTCAGGGCGCGTACGACTTTTGGCGTGCGAGTCCATTGTCCCGGGCGGCCCTTTCGCCCTAAATTGCACGGTGGCGGGTGACGCAGGTTGTGGGCCAATCCACCCGCCGGGAAGGGTATTGCCGTGGGTCGCCGGGGCATCAAGGAATATCGTGCACCTGAAGCCCTGATCTTGATCGCGCTCGATCGGGACCGGAAGCCCCTCGTCTGTCCATCCTGTGATTCCACCGACATCACGCGCATTCCCGGCCGCGACGACGACGACCAGGCCGGCCGCATCACGCTCCGCTGCAACAACTGCGGCCGGAGCGCGGTGTACCTGCAGCGCGGGTCGGGGCCGCTGGTGAGTCCGGAGGAACCGAAACGGTCGTAGGGCCCGGCTTGCCGGGCCCCGCAAGCCGGGCCCCTACTTCACGCTCTCCCCCACTCTCCCCCAGCGCACCTCCGTCATCCACGGCATCGCGTCCGTGCTTGCTGCATCGTAGCTGAAATACACGAACATCGGCGACCCACGAAGGTTTTTTCTCGGCAGGAAGCCCCAGAAGCGGCTGTCGAGCGAGTTCTCGCGGTTGTCGCCCAGCACGAAGAGCGAATCATGGGGCACAACCAGCGGCCCCCAGTTCTGGAGATCCGGATGATAGGCCGCGGTGTCGGTCATGACATGGCGCAGCTGCCACTCGCGCATCACCTCGCGCCAGGGCCCCCCGGTTTCGGCGGTGTCGGTGTGGACGGCGTAAGGCTCATCCACCAATACGCCGTTCCGGATCAGGTGGCTCGCGCGCATGGCGAGCGTGTCGCCCGGCAGGCCGATCAGCCGCTTCACGATTTTCTCATGCGGGTCGTGCTTCGCGTCGAACACCACAACGTCGCCCCGGCGCGGCTCACGCACCGGCGGCAGGTGGGTGTGCAGGACCGGCACCTCCGCGCCGTAGAGCGCCTTGTTGACGAAGAGCCAGTCACCTGCGAGGAGGGTGCGCTCCATGCTGCCCGAGGGAATGTGGTACGCCTCGATCAGGAAGGTGCGGAGCAGGAGAACGACGAGGAGCGCGCCGCCGATGGAGCGAGTCCAGTCCCACAGCCCGCCGAGCGTGCGCCCGAGGCGCGAAGGCCGAGCGGTCACCCTGGGTGGTGCAGGATCCGTCCCCAGCGGATGTCCGTGATGAACGGGAGGGCTCTCCAGCTGTCGGGGTCGTAGCTGTAATAGATGAACATGGGCGTGCCGCGCACTTTTTTCTCCGCGAGGAAGCCCCAGTAGCGGCTGTCGTAGGAGTCATCGCGGTTGTCACCCATCATGAAGAGCGAGTCGGGCGGCACCACGATGGGGCCCCAGTCGTGCAGGTCCGGCTCGTAATCGCTGGGGCTGATGCCGGCGAGGTGCCGGACCTGCCACGCACGCATCTTGGCCCGCATGGGGGCCGACTCGCTGCGATCGGGATTGGCGTTGACGGCGTAGGGTTCCGGCACCAGCGCGCCATTCCTGTAGAGCTGGCCCGCCCGCATCTGCAGGGTGTCGCCCGGCACGCCAATCAGCCGCTTCACGATGGCCATGCCCGGCTGCTCCTTCGAGTCGAACACGACCACATCGTTCCGCTTCGGCTCGCGGAAGGCCGGCAGGTGGATGTCGGTGAACGGCACCACTGGCCCGTAGATGGCCTTGTTCACGAAGAGGAAATCACCCTTCAGCAGGGTGTTCTCCATGCTGCCCGACGGAATCCGGAACGCTTCCATGACAAACGCGCGCAACACCAGCCAGATGATGACGGCGATCAGGATGGACTTGGTCCATTCCCGAAGCGCCGAGCGCTCCCGCACGGGTTCCGGGGCCTTCACGGCTTCGGCCATCAATCCACCCAGTCCGCGATGAAGAGATTGGTTTCACCGGGCTTCGCTTCGTGCCGGTTGGAAGCCCAGACCAGCTGCTTGCCGTCGGGGCTGAACATGGGAAAGGCATCGAACTGGGGTGCGGTGGTGATCTTCTCGAGGCCGCTGCCATCGAGGTTCACCATGTAGAGGTCGAAGTCGCGCCCGCGCGGGCTCTCATAGTTGGAAGCGAAGATGATCCGCTTGCCGTCCGGGGCAAAGTAAGGCGCGAAGTTGGCGCCGCCAAGATGCGTCACCTGGTGTGCCTCGCTCCCGTCGGCGTTGGCCACCCAGAGCTCCAGCGTGCTGGGACGCACCAGCCGCTGCTCCAGCAGTGACTTGTAGTCCGCCGAGTCCTCGGCGGTGACGGGATACTGCGCGCGCCAGACGATCTTGGTGCCATCAGGCGAGAAGAAGGCCCCGCCATCGTAGCCCACCCGGTGGGTGATCCGCCGCACGTCGCTGCCGTCCAGGTTCATCGTGTACAACTCGAGATCGCCGTCCCGCGTGCTGGTAAAGATGATCCGCTTGCCGTCGGGCGAGACGGTGGATTCGGCGTTGTACGCGCCGTTGTGGGTCAGTGGCGTGAGGCCGCTGCCATCGGCGTTGGCCGAGTAGATCTCGAAATGGCCCAGCGGCCAGACATAGCCGCGCGAATAGTCTGCCGGTGGCGGGCAGGCGGGCGAGTATTCAAAGGTGGAGCTGTAGAGAATGCGATGGTCATTGTCGTAGAAATAGCCGCAGGTGGTGCGGCCCTTGCCGTTGGATATCCGGTGCAGGCCGGTGCCGTCGGTGTTGATGATGTACTGCTGGTCGCAGCCCTCTCCCACTTCGGGCTGGCGCTGGAAGATGAGCTGCTTGCCGTCGCGCGAGAAATACGCCTCGGCGTTGTTGCCGCCGAACGTCAGCTGGCGCACGTTGCGAAAATGACGTTCACCGGGTGCGACGAGCGAGGTGTCGGGCGCGGCAGCCACCGCCTTCTCCGCGGCAGGCGCGGAGCCGGAGCAGGCACTCAGAAAGGCCGCACACGAAAGCACGAATGCACGAAAGTCAGGAAATTTCACGTCGATCGGTGGTCGGGGCGCATGAGTGACATGACAGCGCCCGGGCGAGCGCCAGATGCCCGGGCGAAGCGCTCCAAAGATAACGACGGCTGGCTGCGATGAGATTCAACCCTGGAAGTCCGTAGCACTACGGAGTGGT
Organism: Gemmatimonadales bacterium; assembly: GCA_035708725.1. Taxonomy (GTDB): domain Bacteria; phylum Gemmatimonadota; class Gemmatimonadetes; order Gemmatimonadales; family GWC2-71-9; genus CAMLHP01. The sequence continues at coordinate 19,935 of DASTFH010000006.1, forward strand.
CATCTCCCGGAGGGCCGACAGCACTTCGGCGGCGTGGCCCGCGGGCTTCACCTTCTCGAAGACACGCGCCACGCGTCCCTTTTCATCAATGAGGAATGTCGTGCGAAGGATGCCGTGGTACTTCCTGCCGTACATCGACTTCTCCCCCCACACACCATACGCCTCAGCCACGGCGTGATCTTCGTCGGCCAGCAGCGGGAAGGGGAGATTGAACTTGTCGCGGAACTTCTTGTGCGACTTGATGCCGTCCGGCGAAACACCAAAGAGCCTTGCTCCGCTGGCCTTGACGTCGGACCACGCGTCCCGGAACTCGCAGGCCTCGGTGGTGCAGCCGCTCGTGTCATCCTTGGGATAGAAATAGAGGACCACCGGCGAGCCGCGGAGCGACTTGAGGGACACGCTGCCGCCCTGGTCCGACGGGAGGGTGAATTCGGGTGCTTTGGTACCGGGAGTTGGGAGCATGAGAATTGAGCGTTGAGGGTTGAGAGTGAAAGATCGCGCGGCGATGGGGCGGCCGCAGGCCGCCGATGGATCGCAAGGGCGATCGGGGCGTCATGGGGCGGCCGCAGGCCGCCGATGGATCGCAAGGGCGATCGGGACGTCATGGGGCGGCCGCAGGCGCCCGTACACGAGCCTGGGGGAGATCGGGGTTTTCCTCCGTCACCGTCCGCCCGTCATCACTTTCATCGCCACCGGATCAGGAAACCCATCCTCAACGGTGAAGGTCGTTTCCGGAATCAGTGCGCGGCGGCCGGTACCGCCATACGAAAGATCGGGTGAGGAATGATAGGCAGCCCACGCCGAGGCGACGACGTGATCGGAAGTTACACTGGCGGGATCGTCGGCCGCGGCGAGCAGGAGCTGTACCCGGGCGACGGGATCCGGCACAATCGCGGCGAGCGCCCGCACCAGCAGGTAGCCCAATGCATGCGCCTCGGTGGTATCGGCGGAGAGTCGTGTGCGCTTCTCCGCTTCACCGGCGAGCAGGAGTGGAAAGCGCTCGGCGAGCGGGCTCAGCAGCTGGTCCGTGCGCCATTCCGCCATGCCCTCGGCCACATAGGGGTCCGCACCTCGCAACGTGACCACGGCACTGGTGTCTCGGGTGTCGCGCAGGCGACGATGATACTCGAAGGCCAGGTGCTCCCATTCATGCACCGCGGCGGCCAGGGCCAGCAGCGGCATGTAGCCGGCATCCACCGCGATCGCATCATGCGGCTCGAGGAAGCCGTTGTCGCGTGACTCGGCCTCGCGGCGCACCGTGGTGAGCCGGAAGACCTCCTCGGGCGTCGCCAGTTCCACATCACGGGCAGACCCATCCGGCAGGAGCCGCAGGGCATCGAGCAGTCCCGCCTCGTGGTGCCGCTCGAGCCAGCGCGCGGCCGACCAGTTGTCGGCATGGACCAGCCGGCTGAAGAGCGGCACCGGCACTCCGTACCTCGGTACCGCCTGTGGTGACCCGAAGTAGCGCGACTCGATGACCGGCATCGGCAGCGAGTCGCCCCAGCTGGCGCGCATCATCTCCGCAATTGACGTCGCGCCCTCGCCACCGATCCATGGCGCAGCGAGCAGGAAACGAAGCGCCGCCGAATGCCACTGGTCCGCCGCATCGTACGCCCGGAACAGGAAGATCGCGGGCGAGGCGTGGAGCGGATCGGCCCGCTGCATCCCGTCGAGCAGTGAATTCACCAGCGCGCTGTCGGTGTTCATCAGTCCGTGCAGCCGGTACAGCGCCGCCATCACCTGGGCATCGGTGCCGGCGGAGTCGGGGGAGAGCCAACCCACGGTGGTAAGCGCAGTCCGGGCATCCGCGAAGCTGGTCCGGGGCGATGCCGCCTGGGCAAAGGCAAGCGCCGCATCATGGACATCCACGAGCCAGCTGCCGCGAGGCCGAAAGATCCGGTCAAAGGCGGCGCGAGTGGCCGCCGAGGGAATCTGGGCGCGGATCTTCTCGAGCGTGGCCCGGCTCGCCGCCACCATCTCATCGCGGTCTGTCAGTCCCAGCGCGCGCTGGGGACCTGCATGCACCAGCGCGTCTTCGCTGAGGGCGCGCAGGCCGGCACCGCGGGCCAATGCCTCGTAGCGATCGCGAAAATCCAGGTCGTCATGGCGTGCCGCGGCCAGCCACATCCCCGGAAGGTGCGATATGGTGTCGCGCCGGCCGCTGACGATCTGGCGCAGGGTGAAGCGCGGAAGTGTGGGATAGTACTCGGTGATTTCCTGGAGCCGGGTGGCGGTCCAGACGCGAGGCGCGCCGGTGTCGGCGCGTGCGGTGCCGCGCAGGACGTTGCCCTCCACCAGACCGGTGAAGACCATGGGCTGCCTGCCCGGGAGGGTGAACTGGACGGTCCCGCGGTCCAGTTTCACGTCGCGCAGCGCAGCGGGTGCGGTGTCAGTCTCGAGCCAGAGGGTGCTCGTCGGGATCGCAAGCCGCAGCTCGGCCCGGCTCATGCCGCGCGCGCCGCCACTCAGCAGCATGGCCCAGCGGCCCGATGCCTGCGCCCGGAGCGCCGATGCGAGGCACGAAACGAGGAGCGCCATCGAGATGAAGCATCTGATGGCGCCCCGACCCTGGAATCCGGACATGCGGCGCGCTGGCACTATTCGTTCACGGTCTCCCGCTTGCGTTCAACGATGGTGGCGTGGACCGGCGCGCCCTCCTGCAACCGCTCCAGTCCGCCCACGACGACCAGGTCGCCAGCCGTGACGCCGCTCTGCGCCTCGACAAAACCGGGCGTGCGCACGCCGAGCTGCACCTGGCGCCGACTAGCCTTGTTGTCCTTCACGACCCAGACAAAGGTATTGCCCTGCAGCGGCAACACCGCATCCTCCGGCATCACGACCGCCGATGGGCGCACCGCCGTGGCGAGACGGGCTTCAATGAACATGCCGGCCTGCAGCGAAAGGTCTCCATTGGGAACCAGCGCCTTCACGGTGATGGTGCGGCCGGGCATGGCGACCACGGGATCGACGAAATCTACCGTGCCGGTGAAGTCCCGGCCCGGAATCGCGGCCACGCGGAAATGTACCTTCTGCCCCCGCTGGAGTGCCGCGGCGTAGCGCTCGGGCACCGTGAGCACGGCGCGCTCGGGATTCACGGTCTGCAGCGAGGCGAGCCGTGAGGCGGTCGTGACGTAGTCGCCCAGGCTCACGTAGCGCTGGCCCACCACGCCGGCAAAGGGTGCACGCACGGTCGAGCGATCGAGCCTGACCTGCAGCAGCTGCAGCGATGCGTCGGCGGCGCGGGATGCTGCTTCCGCGCGCTCGAGTTCCGCCTGCGAGCTGGCGTTCTGGGCCAGGAGATCCTTCGTGCGGTCAAGATTCTGCCGGGCGAGATCGCGATCGGCGCGGGCCCGGTCCACCTGCGCCTTGACTTCGGCGTCATCGATCCGGAAGAGCGCGGTCCCCTTGGCCACGTGGGAGCCCTCGCGCACCAGGATGGCGGTGATCCGGCCCTCGACGTCAGGGCGCAGGTCGATCGACTGCAGCGCCTCGACCTGCCCGGTGGCGGAGATGGCGTCCGTCACGGTGTCGGTGAAGGCGGCCGCGACTTCAACCGGCATCGGCGGCATCCCGCCGCCAGCAGCACCGGATCTGCCTGGTCCACCTCGTCCGCCCTGGCCGCCTTGTCCACATCCCGCAAGCAGCAGCGTGAATGCCAGCATTCGTCGTGTCGCGGTCACTCGGTAGTCCCCGTGAAGAGTCTCTGTCCCAGCATCGCTTCCAGTCCGGCAAGTGCCAGGCGGGTGCCGTAGCGCGCCTGTACCAGGTCGGCCTCCGCCTGGGTGAGTCCCACCTGCGCGTCAAGCAGGTCGAGGATGGTCGCCGCGCCGGCGCGGTAGCGACTCTCCTGCACCCGGTAGTTCTCCTGGGCCACCAGCACCGCGGTGGACGACAGCTCCGCCGACGCCCGCGCGGTGTTGTAGGCCTCGTAGCTCTCAGTCACGTCGGCGCGCGCCCCACGCTCGAGATCAGCGCGAATGGCCTGCGCCACATTGCGCCTGGTGCGCGCTTCGGCGAGGGCAATCTCCCGCTGGCCGCCATTCCATAGCATCCACTGGATTCCCAGCGTCACCGAACTCACGTTGCGGGCACCGGGAAAGAACCTGGTGTCGAACCGCTGGTGCGCCGCCGAGACAGTGAGTGACGGGAAGTAATCGCTGCTGGCCTCACGCACGGCGGCACTGGCCGCGCGCTCGGAGGCGCGCGCCGAGCGCCATGCAGGTCCCGATTCGAGCGCCAGCGTCACGGCCTGCTCGAGTGCCACGGGGAGTGCCGCCACCTGGGTCGTGTCGAGCGGTGCGGCGTCAACCGGCCCTTCCGCGCCGACCCGCCGTCCCAGTTCCAGCCTCGCCACGGTGAGTGCCGAGCGCTGCCGCAGCAGGTCCACGCGCGCGCGGGTGAGTTCGAGCATCAGCTGCAGTGAGTCACTCCGCACGGCGGCGCCCGAGGTGACGCGGGCTCGCGCGACTGACAGCCCCTCTTCGGCTCGCTTCACCCGGTCTTCCGCGCTGCGCAGCAGCTCCACCGACGCGAGCACCGAGTAGTAGTCGCTCTCGGTCACGATGGCGGCGGCAAAGCGGGCCTGCTGTTCCTGGGCATGCGCGGCGTCGAGCGCCGCACCGGAGCGCGAGAGCTCGGCCAGCTTCCGCAGGCTGAACAGCTCGTATTGCGCATCCACGCGCGCCATGACCGACTTGTTCTGCAGCGTACCGGTGCCGATGTTGAAGAACGCCGAGCTGTACCGCGTGAAGTCGGTGCTCACCGCGACACTGGGCAGCACGAACGCGGTCCGCGCCGCGCGCCGTCCCCATTCCGCGGACGAGACGTTGCCGAGCGACTGCACATAATTGGCGTCGAGGCGGGCCGCCTGCTCGATGGCCTGCGACAGCGTCACCACGGGCAGGCTGTCCGGTTCCTGCGACGCCCGTGGTGCCAGTGCAAGCGTCGCGAGCAGCATGACTGCCGCCGTCATTCGGTGGCCTCCGCTGCCGTGAGCCGCTGCTGCCCGGCGCGCGCCAGGCGCCGCTCCCTCAGGCCATCAAAGAGCACATACACCACCGGGATGAGGAAGAGCGTGAGCGCGGTGGAGAAGAGCAGGCCGCCCACGATGGCGTAGCCGAGCGGCCGGCGGCTGATGGAACCGGCGCCCAGGCCATAGGCGATCGGGATGGCGCCCATGATGGTGGCGACGCTCGTCATCAGGATCGGGCGGAGGCGGATACGTCCCGCTTCCCGCACCGCATCGAGCGCGCTCATGCCCTTGTCCTTCAGCTGGTTGGCGTATTCCACCAGCAGGATGGAATTCTTGGTCACGAGCCCGATGAGCAGGATCATGCCTATCTGGCTGTACAGATTGATGGTGGACCCGGCAATCCAGAGAGTGATGAGGGCGCCGGTCACGGCCAGCGGCACCGCCAGGAGCACGGTGAAGGGATGCACCAGTGACTCGAACTGCGAGGCCAGCACCATGAACACCACCACCAGCGCCAGCAGGAAGGCGAAATAGAGGGACGAGCCGCTCTCGTTCAGCTCCCGGCTCTCGCCCGCCAGCGCGACCGAGCTTCCCTTGGGGAGCACTTCGGAGGCCAGTGCGTTGAGCGAATCGAGCGCCTCGCCCAGGGTGAAGCCCGGGGCCAGGCTCGCTTGCAGGGTGAAGTCCCGCACCCGGTTGAAGTGGTTGAGCTGGCGCGGTCCCACGTTTTCATCGCTCTTGATGAGCGATGACATCTGCACCAGGTCGCCCGTCTCGCTGCGCACATGGAGCCCCGTCATGTCGGAGGGTGTTGCGCGGTCCTCGGCCTCCAGCTGGACGATCACGTCGTAGAGCTTGTTGTCGCGCGTGAAAGTGCTGACTCGGCGCCCGCCCAGCAGCGTCTGGAACGTCCCGGCCACATCGCGGATCGGCACGCCCAGATCCTCGGCGCGGTCGCGGTCGAAGTTCACCTCGAGCTGCGGCTTGTTCACCCGCAGGTCGCTATCCACGTTGAGCAGGCCGGCGATGCCGCGGGCCCGTGTCACCATGGTGTCCATGGCGAACTTGAGCGAGTCAAAGTTGGGATTCTGCACCACGAACTGCACCGGATTGCCGAACCCGAACGCCGGCGGGTTCTGGGCAAAGGCAAAGATGCCCGGAATCCCGAAGAGCCTGGGCCGCACTTCGTTCAGGATTTCGTCCACGTTGCGGTCACGCTGGTCCCAGTCGGTGAGCCGGACAAACATGATGCCGCTCGCCACGTTCCCGCCGAACCCGATGATGCTGAAGTTTCCCTCGACGTCCGGGGTGCTCCCGATGATCTGCTCCACCTGCCGCTGGTACTGGTCGGTGTATTCGATCGTGCTGCCTTCGGGTGCGATGGTAAAGATGACGAAGTAGCCCTTGTCCTCGGGCGGAATGAACTCGCGCTTGAGCGTCGAGAAGAACACCACTGCGAGTGCCAGCGTGCCAAGTGCACCGAGTACGACGACGAGCCGGTGCCGGAGCGCGCGCTCGAGCAGGCGGCCGTAGCCGCTCGCGATGGCATCGAAGCCACGCTCCAGCACCCTGTACAGCCGGCCGTGCCGGGGCGGCACCCGCAGGATCCTGGCCGACAGCATCGGCGTGAGCGTGAGCGCGACAAAGCCCGAGATCACCACCGATCCCGCGACCGCGATGCCGAACTCGTTGAAGAGTCGTCCGGTGTTGCCCTGGAGGAAGGCCAGCGGAATGAACACCGCGACGAGCGAGATGGTGGTTGCGATGACCGCGAAGGCGATCTCGCGCGTGCCGTTGATGGCCGCCACCTCGGGCGATTCGCCCAGCTCCTCCTGGTGGCGGTAGGCATTCTCCAGCACGATGATGGCGTCATCCACCACGATGCCGATGGCGAGCGTCAGCGCCAGCAGTGTCAGGTTGTTGACGGAAAAGCCCATGAAGTACATCACCGCGAACGCCGAGATGATCGATGCGGGGATGGCGAGGCCCGGGATGATCGTGGCGCGCAGGTTCCTGAGGAAGACGAAGATGATCAGGATGACCAGCACCGCAGCGATGATCAGCGTCTCCTGCGCCTCGCTGATCGACCGGCGCACAAAGGTGGACCCATCAAACGCCGGGATGATGTCGACGCCGGGTGGCAGCTGGGCCTGGATGGCCGGCAGCTCCGCCCGGATGGCGTCGGCCACCTCGATCAGGTTGGACTTGGACTGGCGGATCACGCCGATGGCCACGGCAGACGTGCCGTTGTAGCGGAGCACGCTGCGGATGTCCTCGGGCCCCAGCTCCACGTGGCCCAGGTCACGGAGCCGCACCAGCTGGCCGCCCTGGTTGGCCACCGTGAGGTCGGCGAATTCGTCGGGGTTCTTGAGCTCGCCCAGGGTGCGGACGCTGAATTCCCGGCGCTGGCTCTCGATCCGGCCGGCGGGGACTTCGACGTTGCGCGACTGGATGGCGGACTCGACATCCTGCACCGTCAGCTGGTGCGCCGTGAGCGCCGTCGGATCGAGCCACACGCGCATCGAATAGCGGCGCTCACCGAAGATCGCCGCCTGTCCCACGCCGGGCAGGCTCTGGAGCCGGGCCTTGACGACCCGGTCCGCGATATCGGAGAGCTGGAGCAGCGAGTAGTTGGCACCGGAGAGCGCGAGCCAGAAGAATGGCTGGGCATCGGCTTCCTGCTTGGCGATGACCGGCTCCTCGATATCCTGCGGCAGGCGGCCGCGGGCGCGCGAGACACGGTCGCGCACGTCCTGGGCGGCGTCATCCACGTCACGCTCAAGGTTGAACTCGAGGGTGATGTTGCTCACCTGCTCCGAGCTGCTGCTGGTGAGCGTGCGGAGCCCTGGAACAGTGCTCAGTTCTTCTTCGAGCGGATCGGTGATGGCCGATTCCACCACCTGCGGATTGGCGCCCGCCAGCACCGTCGAGACCGAGATGATGGGCGGGTCCACGTCGGGATACTCGCGCACCGGCAGGAGGCGATATCCGATCACGCCGAAGAGCACCAGCGCCAGGCTCATCATGCTGGCAAAGACGGGACGCCGGATCGAGATGTCGGACAGTTTCATGCGAGCGCCTGCGCGAGACCGACAGATGGACAGTTGGACAGTTGGACTGCTGGACCGTATTTGACGATCAAGGGAGCGGTATTTCGACATCCCCGCCCCGGACGACGGGTGTGGTGGGCCTACGACTGGCGGGATGGGGTGGTTTCAGGAAGTGGGGCGTGGGTCCCGCGTCTTCCCAAGCCCCATGCCCCATGCCCTACGCCCTATATTCCCCTCATGTCCAACAAACCCTCCACCCGCCAGCAGGTTCGACTCGACTACATCAAGACCTTGCCGCCCAAGCTCGAACGGATCCGGCGCACCATCGAGGCGATGGCCATTCTCCAGGCCGACGAGGCATCGGTCCGCTCGCTTGGCCGGGTGCTGGATGAGATCAAGGCCAACTGCCAGCAGCAGGGACTGCATCGGCTGGCCGAAACGGCGGGCAGCATGGCGATGTTGAGTCGCCGCGGAGGAGGGCAACAGGTCAAGGTCCGCGGCCTCAGGGAATTGCTGGGGAACTTTCAGGTGAACCTGGAAGGGGCACACCGGGCAGCGCTGGTGCCGGAAGCCGACACCCAGGAAAAGGGGCCTGGCGCCTAGCTCTTGCGCCGGGCCAGGACCTTGTCCACGATTGGGCCGGCCATCAGCGTGATCATGGCGTTGATGAGGCCGCCGATGACGGTGCTGACGAACGGCAGCGCAAAGAGGATGGCGCCGGCGCCGATGATGGCGAATATCATTCCGAAGTAATACAGCAGCATGCGGCGCTCCGGTTCGGATGGCGAGGGAGAAGCATACCGCGGCGCCTTGTGACCATCAACCCCCTCGGGAGACGCACCAATGAAGCCCTTGACCCTGGTGGCCATCGCCACCCTTTTCGCCGCTGCTCCCGCCCTGGCGCAGCAGCCCACCACCAAGCCCAAGGCCGATTCCGCCCATGCCGGGATGGACGGCATGAAGCACGACATGAACGGCATGAAGGGAATGAACCACGACGACCCGGATCATGCGGTCCAGGGCGGCGGGAAGCTGCCGGATGGCTGGTCTGCCCGCACCGATCGCGATGCGCCGCTCAGCAACGTGAAGTTCGTGGCCATGGGCGACGGCTTCCATGCGACGATGGGACCGGCGGCCATCCTCTATCGCGCGAGCGACAAGGTGAACGGGCCGTTCCATGCGGTAGCCAGCTTCACCCAGACCAGGGCGCCGACACACCCCGAAGCCTACGGTCTCTTCTTCGGCGGCAAGGCACTCGACGGCGAGGGGCAGCAGTACACCTATTTCCTCGTCCGTGGTGACGGCAAGTTGCTCGTCAAGCAGCGCAACGGCGCCGAGACGAAGAACCTCACCGACGGCTGGACCGCCAACCCGGCCGTCAAGTCACAGGACGCCGACGGCAAGGCCACCAACAAGCTGGAAATCGACGCCACCACGCCGGGCAAGGTAAAGTTCCTGGCCAACGGCACCAGCGTCTACGAGATGGACGCCTCACCGGCTGACATCAACGGGATCGTGGGACTCCGGATCAACCACAACCTGGATGTGCATGTGGCGGGGTTTGCGGTGCACAAGAAGTAGCCGGGATGGGCAGGATGGCCAGGATGGGCAGGATGGACAGGGCGAAGCTCGCCCGACATTACCCGCCCATCCAGCCCATCTCGCCCATCCTGCCCATCTACCCCCGCCTGACGTTCAGCGCCTGATCCGCCGCGACCTGGACCGGCCGGTCCCCTTGCCGGGCAATCCGATCGAGCGCCCGGCGTGCCGCCGGGGTAGCCGCGGCGGCGAGGCCGGCCACGATATCGAGTCGTACCTCCAGCGGCTGGCCGCCGCGAAGCAGGCGTCGCCTGGCCAGCGCAATCCGCACCAGCTCTTCCATCGCTTCCACCGTACCTAGCCGCGCCGCGGCCGTCGCCATGGCCCGCCGCACGCTGCTGTCCTCCTCGTCTCGCAGCACGCCCATGATGCTCGGCGCCAGTGCCAGTACCCCGGCGTTCCCCACCGCCTGGGCAGCAGCGATCCGGGTGCTCGCACTCGCATGCTTGAGTCCGTCCAGCAGTGCCGCGCGCGCCGCGGGCTGGTCAAACCTTACCAGCGCCCGCAGTGCCTCGGCCCGGACACTGTCGTCGTCCTGGGCGAGCGCTGCTGCCAGCGCGGCGACCGCCCGCGCGTCCCCCAATCGGCCAAGGATCGCCGCGGCATGGCGCGCCTGCGACGGGCTTCCGCGCTCCAGCAGAGGCAGCAGCAAGGGAAAGGCTTCGGGCGTGCGGCCCAGCTGGTCGTGCAGGAAGCGGCGCGCGGCCAGTGACTCGCTGCCAGCCACCGACTCCACCATCGCCTGGTGGCCATCGGGCCCGATTCGTGAGAGTATCTCGGCCGTGAGCAGCTGGTCTTCCGTGTGACGGAGGGCGTGCTCGACCAGCTCCCGCAGCCGCGCCATCGGCAGCGCTCGCCGAGCCTGGATGATCCGGGTGCGCCGCGCCGAGGGATCCTGGTCGGCGTAGTCGAGGAGGGCGCGGGCGCGCGTGAGCAGTGTCGGCCAGTCACGCTGCACCGATGCCGAGCGCACCTCGTCGGTGAGCCGGGTGAGCTCCTGGTCGGCGGAGTCATCGTCGTCCGGGCCGGCGCCCTCGCCGTCCGCCTCGGCCACATGAATGGTCTCGCTACCCGGCACGGGAAGCGGCAGTGGCACCATGGCGATGACGACATGCTCGAGCAACGGCATGGCGATGTCGTCGCTGGCCAGCGCGCCGGCGAGCTGGAGCAGCGCTGTCGAGGATGAACCAGGCCCGATCTCGATCCAGTCCACTGCGCGCGCCAGCAGGCGGCCGCGAAGTGACGTTCCCTCGGGAATGGCCGAGCTTTCGACCCCCGCGTCAATCCGTTCCGGCCGGGCCAGTGCGGCCGCGGTGCGCGCCGCCTGCTCCGCGAGCGTGGCATGCACCTCGGCGGCGCGCGGAGTCTCGCGCATCACAATGACCAGGCGTTCGAGCGCCTGCGCGATGGGAGAGCCCGACACTTTGGGGTGGTCTGCGGTCACGGTCGGAGAAAGATAGCAGGGGAATTAGCTTTGTTCGATGCTGCAGGTCACCATGCCACCACCCATCAGCGACCCGCTCGAACTCGACGCGGCGCTGCTGCAGGGCGTCATCACCGCGGCGCTTGCCGCGCTCTCCGCCTTCCTGTACCAGCGCTATCGCAAGGCATGGTTTGCATGGTGGACCGTGACGTGGGCGCTCTACATCCTGCGCATTCTTGCCATCCTGCTTTTCCTGGTCACGGCCAATCGCTCGCTGCTCTTTGCGCACCAGGTGCTCACCGGCTGGACCGCGCTGGCGCTCCTCTGGTCGGCGCTGGTGTTCTCGCGCGGCCTCCGGCTCCGGCCATCCTGGTCGCTGGCGCTGCTGCTGCCGTTGGTCTGGAGCTACCTGGCCATTTACCAGCTCGACAGCTTCCTGCTCGCCGCGCTGCCGATGGTGCTGTTCCTCAGTCTCGCCACGCTCTGGACCGGCCTGGTATTCCTTGACTACCGGCGGCGGGTGGGCTCGGCCGGCGCCGCCATCGTCGGCGCTGCGCTGCTGCTCTGGGGACTGCACCATCTGGACTATCCCTTCCTGCGGGCGCAGGGTACCTGGGCGCCGTGGGGCTATTACCTCGACATCATCTTCGAACTGGCTGTCGGCACCGGGTTTCTCATCGTGGTGCTGGATGACCTGCGCCGTGGCATCGAGGCGCTGAGCGCGCTTTCCGCCGATATCCGCCTCGGCGCCGCCGGTGGCGACCTTGTCAAGGTCCTGCTCGAGCGGCCGCTCGCGCTGCCCGGTGTCACCGGCTCGGCGCTCTACCTCCTCGACGGCAACCGCGACGCGTACGCTGGTGGCGCGGGGACCGCGGAGGGATGGGCCGGGAGGCCGCCCGAGGGAATTCACGCCGAAGCAATCAACCAGGCGATGGCGCGCGAAGAACCCCGCGCCGTGGGCGATGCCGCCTCGCGCCACTTCGCGTCCGCGCTTCCGATCTTCCAGGACAACGGGGTGCGAGGCGCGCTGGTCCTCACCGGGCCGGTGCGCGACCCCTTCACGGCGCTCGACCAGCAGTTCCTGCTTGCGCTCGGGCATCAGGTCGGTGCGGCGCTCGAGCACGATGCGCTGTCTCGCCGACTCGAAGCGCGGCGGCGGGAGCTCGAGCGCCTGGGCGCCCGCATGGTGGCCCAGCACGAAGAGGAGCGACTCCGGCTCTCGCGCGAACTCCACGACGAGACGGCCCAGGTGTTCAGCGCGGTCAAGATGGAACTGGGCGTCCTGCGGGGGAATGCGTTGCCGGCGCAGGGGGCCCGGCTCGACCGCGCGCTCGAGCTGGTCGATACGGGAATCCGCAGCATCCGGAACGTGGTCAACGACCTGCGGCCTTCACTGCTGGACGACCTCGGGCTCCTGCCGGCGCTCCGCTCGCTCGCCGGAGAGATGACCCGGCAGCGCGGCCTCACCCTCTCCTTCGATGCTCCCGACGAGCTGCCGGCGCTCGGCACCGCCACCGAGCTCGCGCTCTACCGCGCCCTGCAGGAAGGACTCAGCAATATCCTGCGCCATGCTGGCGCTGCCGCCGTGGACGTGACCATTGCGCGCTCGACCGAAGGACTGCAGCTGTCGGTGCATGACGACGGCCAGGGGCTGCCAGCCGGTGCGGACCTCGAGCGATTCGAGCTTGAGGGACACATGGGACTCGCGGGTATGCGGGAGCGGATCACCGCGCTGGGCGGGTCCGTAGAAATCCGGGGCGGCGCCGGCAGCGGCGTCATGCTCGATATCATCGTGCCGGTCTGAGGGATAGATTCCGCTCATGCATCACACACCCATCAAGGTACTCGTCGCCGATGACCACACCGTGGTCCGCGAGGGAATCCGCCACGTGCTCGACGGCGAGCCGGGATTCACCATTGTCGCGGAGGCGGCGACCGCCGCCGACGCCGTACGGCTCGCGGAGTCCGAGAAGCCCGACGTCGTGCTGCTGGATATCACGATGCCAGGCGAGTCGGGACTGCAGGCCGCGGCGCGGATCCGGAAGCTGGTGCCGGAGACGCGCATCCTCATCCTCAGCATGCACGACAATCCCGAGTATGTGCTCGAGAGCGTGCGAGCCGGCGCGCATGGCTATCTCCTCAAGGATTCAGCGGCGACGGAGCTGCGGCAGGCCATCCGCGCAGTGCGCCAGGGCGAGGAATATTTCAGCGCCCCGATCGCGCACCGGCTGCGCGCCGCCGTGCGCGGCCAGGCCGGCGAGCTGCCGGGCCCGCTCGACGTGCTCACCGGCCGCGAGCGCGAGGTGCTGGTGGGCATCGCGCTTGGCCGCACCAACAAGGAAATCGCCACCGAGCTCGGCATCAGCCATCGCACCGTGGAAACCCACCGTGAGAGCCTGATGCGGAAGCTGGGAATCAAGACGGTGGCGGGGCTGACAAAGCTGGCGCTGGAGACGGGGCTGGTTTCGAGATAGACGGCTAGACGGTTAGACGGTTAGACGGTTAGTTCCAACCTTCAGGATCTAACCGTCTAACCGTCTAACCGTCTAACCGTCTAACCGCCTAACCGTCTAACCGTCTAACCGCCTAACCGTCTAACCGCCTAACCGCCTAACCGCCTAACATCCGTAGTTTCCCGCCTGTCCGACCGTCCGCCTGTCCACCTAGCTTCCGACATGTCTGCATCTCCCACCGCCATCGTCCTCCTCAACCTCGGCGGGCCGGCGACGCTCGACGACGTTGAACTGTTCCTGCTCGAACTCTTTGCCGATCGCGAAATCATCCAGCTCCCCTTCCAGCGCTGGCTCGGTCCGTTCATTGCCCGGCGGCGTACACCCAGGGTGCGGAAGCTCTACGAAGGTATCGGCGGCGGCTCGCCGATCCTGCACTGGACCCACATCCAGGGCAAGGCCATGGTTGCACGGCTCGACCGCCTCTCCCCCGAAACGGCACCGCACCGCTTTTACGTGGCGTTCCGCTACGCGCACCCGAGCAGTGAAGATGCCCTCCGCGCCATGGCGAACGATGGCGTCACGCGCGCCATCGCCTTCACCCAGTATCCCCAGTTCTCCTGCGCCACGACCGGTTCCAGCTTGAACGAGCTCTGGCGTGCGGCGGAGCGGCTCGGTCTCGAATCGGCGTTCGAGTGGAGCGTGATCGATCGCTGGCCGGTGCATGCCGGATTCCTCGACACGATGGCGCAATCGACTCGCACCGCGCTCCAGCAGATTCCCGCTGGTGAGCGTGACGACGCGGTCATCCTGTTCAGCGCACATTCACTCCCGCTCAGCGTCATCAACCGGGGCGATCCTTATCCCCAGGAAATCGGCGCGAGCGTGGCGGGTGTCATGCAGCGACTGGGAAGCGCCAATCGCTACCTGCTTTCGTATCAGAGTGAAGTGGGCCCGGTACGCTGGCAGGGGCCGAGCACGGAATCGGTGATCCGCAGGCTCGGGGCATGCGGTGAGAAAAATGTCGTGGTGGTGCCCATCGCCTTCACCAGCGATCACATCGAGACGCTCAGCGAACTCGACATCGAATACGCCCATCTTGCCAGCGAGGCCGGGATCACGCGCTATGTGCGCGCCCCGGCCCCCAATGATCATCCGCTATTTCTCGACACCATGGCCGACGTGGTGCACGACCACCTGGCGCAGGGCGCGCCGGCCAGCCGTCAGTATGCCCTTCACTGCCCCGGGTGCACCAACCCCGAGTGCCGTCGCCTGCTCAACCCGGCAGGACAGCCTCAGACTTCGCGAATCACCCGCGACGCCGGAAACAGCACGCGCCTGGCGACTCGCTCGGCGAGCTGACGCACCAGCGCTGCTTCACCGTCATCCAGCCCATCCAGTTCCCGCAGCACCCGCTCGGCCTCCTCACGTGCGATGCGAGCGCCCGCCTGGTGCAGCGCGGCGAGCCGGGGAGCACGTGCCCGCGCCCGAAGGACCGCAACAAGTCGCTCGAGCTCCAGGTCGATGATGCCCCACGCATCGGCGAAGTGATCGGTGCGCGGCACGCACCCCTCGGCACGCAGGTCGTCCAGGTCGAGCACATCCACGTGGCCGAGCTCCGTCACGGCGGGCGCCACGTTCCTGGGCAGCCCCAGGTCGAGAACGCTGCACGCGTGACGGCCGAACACTTCCGGCAGCAGCACCGGCGTGCGTGCGGCCGTCGCCGCGATGATGACACGGGCGCGCTGACACTCGGCGGCGAGCTCGCTCCACGGCGCGATGGTCCAGCCGGGATGCTGCGCAACCAGCGGCGCGGCAACCGCGGGCCGACGGCAGACAATCGCCACGCCGGACACCGCCGCTTCCGCAAGCTGGCGAAGTGCGCCGCGCGCGGCCTCTCCGGCCCCCACGACGAGCACACGCTCGCCAACGCGCCCCGCGAGCACGCGGCGCACTCCCGCCTGGATCACCGAGTGCACATGGGCGCCCAGCCAGGTTTCGCGACGCACGCGCCGTCCGGCGGTGATGGCGTGGCTGAAGATGAGATTGGTGGAAAGATTGGTGGCGCCGGCCCCGCGCGCGCGGAGCCAGGCACGACGCACCTGGCCCAGGATCTCGGATTCGCCCACGACCTGCGATTCAAGTCCTGCCGCGACCGCGAAGAGATGCCGCAGCGCGTCGTTCCCCGACAGGCGCTCGCAGGGCGCGCCCGACCCGGTCAACAATTCGTCGCCGCCAGGCGTGCCCCAGTGGTACAGCTCGGTGCGGTTGCAGGTGGAAAGCGGGACCACGACCCGTCCCGCCGCCGCAGCCGACGCCAGCAGGCGCGCGATCCCGCTTTCGTCCAGCGCCACACGTTCGCGCTCCGCGAGATTCGCGATGCGATGATTGACGCTGGCGACGTGAAACAGCTTCTGGTGTGGCACGCGCGAAGCCTATTGTACTTCGCGCGTGCCGGCCATCCGCGCTATTTCGGAGCGACTTCCGTATGGTTACGGGCCGAGCCCGACTCGACACCGAGCCGCTCCGCAGTGCCCAGGCTGTGCCCGTGCTTCACCTCGATCTGGCGCGGCCGGGCCTTCTCGGCCTTGGGGAGCATGACCATCAGGACGCCGTCGGAAATGTCGGCCTCGATCCGGTCGGTGTCCACCGTGGACGGCAGGGAGAAGGTGCGCTCGAAGCTGCCGTAGCTCCGCTCGTAGCGGTGCACACGGTCCGCCTTCTCCTCGGCGACCTGCCGCTTCTCGCCCCGGATCGTGAGCATGTTGTTCTCGATCTGGAGCTTCACGTCCTCGGGCTTCACGCCCGGGACTTCCATCACGAGCTTGATGCCGTCCTTGTCCTCGAAGATGTCGCAGGCCGGGACCCACGCCGAGGTGATGGAGCCCTCGAGTGACTGGCCCAGGGGCCAGTTGCCGAAGGCGTCATCGAGCGCGGACGACAGGCGCCGCAGATTCTGGAGGCCGTCGCTGGAACGACGCATGGTAGTCAGGTACATGGCGGTTCTCCTTCCGTTTCCGTACGGGGTTGTGCCGGCCATGATTGCCGGCGACACCGCCAGCCTGCTGCAGCGCGCGTGCCGGTCGTTCCAGCCGCCATGACAAGCTCCGCCGGCAGAATCGGCAGGAGCACCGGGGCACAGTCTGTCAGATCTGCAGTTGCTCAGGGCAGCTGCCAGACCGTCACCTGATTTTCCGTGAGCTGCGGGATGAGGATGCGATGGCGCTTGCGGTCAATTTCGAAGTCAGCCGGCGCCGCGACACCGGTGATGAGCGGCTCAGGCGTCACGCCCACCACGGCGACCGTGGAGTCATCCCAGCTCGATGCCACGATCCTGCCGTCGTCGAGCACGCCGATGCCGTCCACCGCCCCGCTGGCCTTGCCCACGGTGACCAGGCTGTCAGCACCCTCCCGCCACTCGCGCACCTCGGGCTCGGAGAAGCTGCCGATCAGGAGGCCCCGCCCACGTGCGGTGATCCCATTGGGCATCGGCACCTTGGAACGGGTCATGATGGATTCGATACGATGGCCATCGCCGATACGAAAGACGTTGTCGAGGCCGGTGGGCGACATCTGGCCGACCCCGTTGGCTGTCACGCCCATCTCGCTGACGTACAGCTTGCCATCGGGACCCAGTGCGAGGTCGTTGAGAAAGCGTGCCCTCGGCCCGAACTCGACGGTGGCAAGCGGCGCACCGGTGAACCGGTTGAAGCCGCGCACGGCATCGAGATCCGCCACCCAGAGCGTGTCGCCGGTGATGGCGGTGCCCTTGGGGGCATTGAGAGTGACGCCATTCCGCCCGCCCATCACGAAATGCAACGAGTCCACGGTGCCATCGGGCTTCACCCGGCTGATGAAGCCATTGCCGTCCTTGGCGCCGGGGCCGCCGTTGATGTTGGTGACGAAATAGAGATCCTGATCGACGTCGTGGATGACCGACTCGGGTGCCGACAGACCGCGAATGGTGTCCACGAGCGTGGGGCTTGCCGGAGCAGCCGAGGTCTCAGCAGGCCTGGGCTTCTCCTGGCTGCAGGCGGCGAGACCGAGCACGAGTAGCGCAAGGATTGGTTTCATGGTGAAATGATAGGTCGAGGGGTCGAGGGGGTCGAGGGGGTCGAGGCGGTCGGTTCCGAGATCCGCTCCACCACCTTGGCCACCTGTCGTTCGCTGACGCCGCTGCCGGCCAGGGCCAGGTCAGCCTGGCTGATGATGCCGACCACGGCGCCCTGCTCGTTGACGACCGGCACCCGGCGCACCTGTTCCTCGGACATGACCTGCTGGACCCTGGCGACGTCGTCGTTCTCGCGGGCCGCGTGCGGCTGGGCGGTCATCACGTCGCCCACGGTGGCGTCGAAATTCCCCTCGGCCAGTGCGTTGATCACAAGGTCTCGATCAGTGACGATGCCCACCAGGCGGTTGCCTTCGTTGCCCTCGACCACCGGCAGAGAGCCGACGTCGTAGGAGCCGAGCATCCTGGCCGCTGCCTGGATGGAATCGCTGGTCTTGCAGCAGGCGGGGTTTGGAGTCATGAGTTCACGGGCGAGCATGGGTCCTCCCAGAGTGTGTCGCTGCACGATGGCACCCTGGCAGGATCGGGGTGGTGCGGTGGGTCACAGGAAGGCGGCTAGACGGCTAGACGGTTAGACGGTTAGACGGTTGGTGCTGCTCCTCCGGCCTTCCAGCCGTCCAGCCGCCCAGCCGTCCAGCCGCCTAACCGTCTAACCGCCTAACCGCCTAACCGCCTAACCGCCTAACCGCCTAACCGTCTATCTCCACATAAATCTCCCCACCCCGCTCCCGGAACTCTTCCGCCTTGGCGGCCATGCCGGCGGCCTGGTCGCGAATGTCCTGCGAGATCCGCATGGAGCAGAACTTGGGGCCGCACATGGAACAGAAGTGTGCCACCTTGGCGCCGTCGGCCGGCAATGTTTCATCGTGGTAGGCCAGCGCGGTGACAGGA